>JAGNWT010000069.1 GCA_017985935.1 Anaerolineales bacterium
GGCAAAGCCTCCCCACCCTGCCCGCGAATTCACCCGAGAGCACCGTGGCAGATATTCATCTTTCAGCAGACAACAAACGCCTGTATGTTTCCAACCGTGGACATGACAGCATCGCCGTTTATGATGTGCTTGCAGACGGAAGCTTGAAACTCGTGGACATCCGCCCCAGCGGCGGAGAGATCCCCCGCAACTTTGCCATTGCGCCCGGCGGAAAATTTTTGCTTGCGGCAAACCAAAAAAGCAACAAGGTCTGCGCGCTTCCTATCGTTGAAGATGCAGAAGCATTGCAATCATCAGCCGCGGAAGTGAACGTCACCGGCGCATCCACCATTCAATTCATAACCTCATGAACGAATCGAAACGCACACCCCGCTTTGATTTTGTCAGCCTCGGCGAATCGATGCTGAGATTGAGCGTGCCCACCGGTCGCCGGCTCGATGACACGCGCATGTTGGACATGGAACTCGCCGGCGCAGAAAGCAACGTCAGCGTGGCGCTCGCCCGCCTGGGTTGGAAATCCGGCTGGTTCAGCCGTATGCCCGATCACGCACTGGCGCGCGCCATCATCCGCGCCTTGCGTTCTGACGGCGTGGATGTCTCATCTGTAAAATACGTCTCCGATGAAAGGCTCGGCACGTATTTCATTGAGTACGCCACTCCGCCGCGCGCCACCCAGGTCATTTACGACCGGGCAAACTCCGCCGCATCTCACATGACCATCGAGGATGTGGATTGGAACTACCTGTTGGATACACGCATACTTCACCTGACAGGTATCACTGCCGCTTTGAGCGATAACTGCTATGAGCTGCTTGCGGAAGCAATTCAGCGGGCAAAATCTTCGGGAGTGCTGGTCAGCTTCGACGTGAATTATCGTGCGAAGTTATGGTCCGCCTCAACGGCGGGCGAAAAGCTCCGCCCGCTGATCGAGCAGGCGGACCTGCTTCTGTGCAAAGGCGCCGATGCCAGCTCGTTGTTTGGATGCAAGGGCGAGCCGCGCCAGTTGATGAATGAGTTAAAAGCCCTCACCCACGCGAAAGCCATCTTCTGCACTTTTGGAGATCAGGGTGCGGCATTATTGAGCGGCGACCAGTTCATGTCACAACCTGCTGTACCCGTGCAGATCATAGACCGCATTGGCAGCGGCGACGCCTTCGCGGCGGGCGTGCTCGATGGCTTGCTCACCGGCGGAGTGACATTGAGCAACATCAACGTGCTGGCAGATGGCTTGCGGCGCGGAGTAACGCTTGCAGCCATCGCTCTCTCACAATTTGGAGATCGGGTTCTTTCATCGCGCGCTGAATTGAACGCCGCGCTTAAATCGGACCGGCTTGATATTTCGCGCTAGGAGAAACCATGACTGCGATTCAACAAATCCTTGAAAAGAAAGTGGTCGCCGTAGTGCGGCTGGAAAATTACAACCGGGCGGTGGATGTGGCTCGCGCGCTCGCCGCTGGCGGCGTGAACGTCCTGGAGTTCACGCTCACCGGTCAGGGCGCAACGGATGCCGTGACCGCCACCCGCAAGGCGCTGGGAGATTCGGTCTGCGTGGGCGTGGGAACTGTCCTTTCGGCAGAGCAGGCAGAGGCGGCGATCGATGCGGGCGCGGAATTTCTGGTCACGCCCGCCGTCCGCAAGCAGGTCATCGCGGTGAGCGTAAAACGTCAGACGCTTGTTTTATGCGGCGGCATGACTCCGACCGAACTGCTTGAAGCACACGAAGCGGGCGCAGAGATGGTCAAAGTCTTCCCCGCGCAATTGGGCGGACCGAAGTTCATCAAAGATGTGCTCGCGCCGATGCCGTTCCTGAAGATGGTACCAACCGGCGGCGTAAGCCCCGAGAACGCGCGGGATTATCTCGCGGCGGGCGCGGTGGCAGTGGGTATCGGCGGGAATCTGGTCTCGAATAAACTGGTCGCTGCTGAAGCCTTCGAACAGATCACTGCAACTGCAAAGGCTTGCATGGACGCCATACACTCTCGAAGTTAATTTAAAAAGTGCAACATGGGAAGCGAAGAAATCTTATTTGAAGCGCATGAATACAAATTTCAACTCCAATGGAGGCTCAAATGAATTCTCGTGAACGTGTATTGACCGCGCTCAACCATAAGGAACCCGACCGGATCCCTTACGACATGGGTGGGACAGTGGTGACAGGCATACAGGCAAAGGCTTATACCCGCCTGCGAAAGTATTTGGGGTTACCTGAAAAAGAAACCGTCATCATCGACATCCTTCAGCAGTTGGCGCAGGTGGATGATGATGTGATGGAAAAACTGGGGGTGGATGTTCGCAATATTTCTCCGCGTTCGACAGCCAGTTTCAAGATCGATATTAAATACACGCCCGATGGAAGGTACAGCTACTTCCATGATGAATATCAGATCGGCTGGCGCATGCCTACCGACGGCGGCTTGTACTATGACATGTTCGAGCATCCATTGAGCGGCGAGATTACAGCAGACGCGGTGGACAAATATCAATTACCCGACCCGCTCGACCCATCTCGTTTTGCTGGTCTGCGCGAGGCGGCGACCAAAGTGCTCGAAGAGGAAAAGCGCGCGTTGATCGTGGGTAATATTTCGGCGGGCATCTTTGAACTCTATTTGTGGACGCGCGGCTTCAAAGATGGCTACACCGACTGGGCGGGGAATCCCGAACTGGCAAAGAAGATCCTGCGAAAATACACCGACCTGCAGCTCGCCTACTGGGAAAAGATGTTCGAGGTAATGAAGGGCATTCCGATCGATGTGGTGCAAATGGCAGATGACCTCGCAGGGCAGAACAGCGTGCTCATCTCGCCCAATTCCTACCGCAAACTGCTCAAGCCCTTCCACAAGGAAATGTTCGATTACATCCACTCGAAGTCAGATGCGAAGATATTCTTCCACTCGTGCGGAGCGGTCCGCAAACTTGTTCCCGACCTGATCGATGCCGGCGTAGACATTCTCAACCCGGTACAGGTCAACGCGGCGGATATGGATTCGGCGCAGCTCAAAAAGGACTTCGGCAAGGACATTTGTTTCTGGGGCGGCGGGATCGATACGCAAAGCGCGTTCGATGAATCGCACACGCCCGATGAGGTCCGCGCGGATGTTCGCAAACGCATCGAAGACTTCATGCCCGGCGGCGGCTTCATCTTCAATACCATTCACAACATCCAAGGCAATGTCCCGCCGGAGAACATCATGGCGATGTGGGAGACCTTGCAGGAATACGGCGTGTATCACAAGTAAAAAGGAGACCCAATGGATACCAAAAAGATTTTCGATGCCGTCGTCAACGGCGATATTCAAGAAACCCAGGAAGGCGTGAACGAAGCACTGGCTTCGAACGTGCCCGCGGAACAGATCCTGCATGAGGCATTGATCCCGGCCATGACCGAGGTCGGCTGTCTCTTCGAGGCGGAAGAATTCTACGTACCCGAGATGCTGGTCTCTGCCAAGGCAATGCAGTCGGGACTCAAGACTCTCAAGCCGCTCCTCGCTGTGCAGGAAAAGAACTCGGGGCAGGCTAAACCCCGGGCTGTGTTGGGCACGGTCAAAGGCGACCTGCACGACATCGGCAAGGACCTTGTCATCATGATGCTTGAAGGCGCAGGATTTGAAGTGAAAGACCTCGGCGTGGATGTGCCGCCTGAAAAATTCATCGAAGAAGTGAACAACGGCGCGCAGTTGGTAGGACTTTCTGCCATGCTCACCACCACCATGCCCAACATGAAGGTCACCATTGACGCGATGAAAGATGCCGGCGTGCGCGAAAAGGTCAAGGTGATCGTGGGCGGGGCTCCCCTCACCCAAAGTTACGCCGAACACATCGGCGCAGACGGATTTGCCAAAGACGCCAGTTCCGCTGTGCGTACCGCCAAAGAATTGATCGCTGCATAGGAGACGAACATGAAAAAACTTCGCTGGGGTTTGCTGAGCACTGCCCGCATTAACCGTGTATTGATCCCGCCGCTGCGCATGTCCACGCGGAACGAGCTGACCGCCGTTGCCAGCCGCGACCTCGCGAAGGCGCAAGCCTATGCCAGCGAACGCGGGATCCCGCGTGTGTTCGGCAGTTACGAATCCATGCTTGCCGACCCCGATATTGACGTCATCTACAACCCGCTGCCCAACAACATGCACGCCGAATGGACGATCAAAGCGGCACAGGCGGGCAAGCACATCCTATGCGAAAAACCGATCGCAAACACCGTGGAAGAAGTGGACGCGATGACCGCCGCTGCGCAAAAAGCGGGCGTGGTTCTGATGGAAGCCTTCATGTATCGCCACCATCCGCAGACATTGAAAGTAAAGGAGCTGGTAGAGAGCGGCGTCATCGGTAAGTTGCAGCTCATCCGCGGCTCGTTTACCTTCAAGATCGGCAATGAGGAGGATGTGCGCCTCAACTCATCGCTCGGCGGCGGAAGTATTTGGGATGTGGGGTGCTACCCGATCAGTTACGCGAGGTTGATCGCCGGCGCTGAACCTGTTGAAGTATTTGGCTGGCAGGTCACCGGTCAGGCGAGCGGCGTGGACGAGATCTTCACGGGGCAGATGAAATTCTCGAATGGAGTCATCGCCCAATTCGACTCAGGCTTCCGCTCTCCGCGCCGGACTCACATTGAGATCGTCGGCGACAAAGGCAATATCACGATCGAGTCGCCGTTCATCGCCTGGCTCAACGAAAGGGTCACCATTGACGATGGCAATGAAAAGAAGATCATCACCATCCCCGGTGAAGACCTGTATCGGGGCGAAGTGGAGAACATGGCAGAGGCAATTCTCGATGGCAAACCCACCCGCATGAGTCTCACCGACAGCCGAAATAATGTAGCGACCATTCAAGCGCTGCTGCGTTCTGCCAAAGAAGGCAAACCCATCAGCTTGTAGCACAGGATAAACAATGACAATCAAAATTCAAAAAATCTCCCGTCGTGATTTTTTACGCTTTGGCGGATTGGTCGCCGCAGGCTTGCTTGCAAGTTCCTGCCAGCCCAAAGAGCAAGAGCCCGCGCCTACCGCGAGTCTGGTTCCGAGCCTGCCGAAGGCATCGGTTGCCATTGCCCGCGCCCAAACCTACGACCGCGCCGAGATTGAAAAACAAGTGCAAACATTGATCGATCAACTCGGCGGATTGGGTGATGTGGTCAAGCCGGGCAACACTGTGGCGATCAAGACCAACCTGACAGGCGGAGTGTACTCGGGGCGGCTCGATGGAATCTCTGCCGAGGAAAGTTTTGTCACTCACCCTGAAGTGGTGCGCGCGCTCGTCAAGCAGGTGCAAGCCGCGGGCGCGAAGGAAGTTTACATCGTTGAGGCGGTCTATGAGTGGGAGTCTTACACGCTATGGGGTTACACCAAGATCGCGGAAGAACTCGGCGTGAAACTGATCGACCTGAACGACTCGAAACCTTTCCCTGATTTCATCGAAAAGATGGTCGGAGAGAACAGTCATATCTTTGAGAAGTTCACCTTCAACCAGATCCTGAAAGATGTGGATGTCTTCATGTCAGTTTCCAAGATGAAGAATCATTATCTGGCAGGCATCACACACACCATGAAAAATCTTTACGGGCTTGTTCCGTATCGCTTCTACCGCTTGAGCGAGCAGGACAAGTACCGCTCTGGTTTCCACGGAGCAGAGTCTGAAACCAAGGAACGCCTGCCGCGCATCATCGTGGACATCAACCGCGCACGCCCGATCCATTTCAGTCTGATCGACGGTATCAAAACCACACAAGGCGGCGAAGGTCCGTGGATCGACTCGCTCGCGCCGATCGAACCGGGCGTGCTGATCGCGGGCAAGAATCCCGTTGCCACCGATGCGGTCGCAACCGCCGTCATGGGTCACGACCCGACGGGAGATTATCCCAACTCACCCTTCGTGCGCTGCGTCAATCATCTCAACCTGGCAGCGCAAGCCGGGCTGGGTACCAACCGCCTCGAGGAGATCGAAGTGCTGGGCGCCCAGATCAATGACGTAAAGACCCAGTTCGTCCCTGCGGCGTAAAACAGGATATCCATGAGCACTCCCTTCACACTTGGCGTTAATTACTGGCCGCGCCGCAAAGCCATGTATTGGTGGAGCGACTTCGACGCGGGAGAAGTGCGCGAAGAGTTCGGCATCATCAAAGAGATCGGCTTGCAGGTCGTGCGATTATTTTTGCTGTGGGATGATTTTCAGCCCGAGCCTGATTCGGTCAACAAGGATGCGCTTGCCAACCTGATCAAGGTCGCGGATATCGCCGCCGAGAATGGACTCGGACTCGATGTCACTTTCTTCACCGGTCACATGAGCGGACCGAACTGGAGTCCGCGCTGGCTGCTGGGTGGAGACCTGCCGCCGCAGGCGCACCGTCACTGGCTGAAGGACGTTGTCAGCGCAGGGAGCATTACCGACAAAGGCTACCGCAACATGTTCCACGACGAGACCGCGCTGCGCGCCTCGCGACTGCTTTTGCAGACCGTTGTTGGGGCGCTCAAAGACCATCCCGCCATTTGGATGTGGAACCTTGGTAACGAGCCGGATCTGTTCGCATGGCCCAATACTTCAGACGAGGGCGCGACATGGGTCAAGGAAATGACCGCTTTGATCAAATCCATTGACCCAAAGCATCCGGTCACCATTGGGCTGCACGGCGACGGGCTGCATCGTGATAACGGGTTGCGCATCGACAAAGTGTACGCGCACACCGATGTGGCTGTGATGCACTCCTACCCCATGTACACCAAGTGGGCGCGAAAACCGCTCGACCCGGATTTCGTGCCCTTCACTTGCGCGCTGACCTCCGCCCTGTGCGGCAAGCCCGTACTGATGGAAGAGTTCGGCGGATGCACCGCTCTGCCCGGTGAAGACACCTACATCATGAAGTGGGTGGAAACCAACGGACGCGATCATGAGCAATTCATGGCCAGCGAAGATGACTTTGCCGAATTCCTGAGCCTGACCATCCCCAAGTTACAGCACAGCGGCGCAACCGGCGCAATGCTTTGGTGCTTCGCCGATTACGTCACCGACCTTTGGGATAAGCCTCCCTGCCAGAACGCAAGGCATGAACGCTTCTTCGGCATGGTCCGCCCTGACGGGTCGCTCAAGCCTCACGCGAAGGTCATTCAAGAATTTGCAAAGAGCAGTCCACAGGTCCAGCCGCTGCCCGAGTATGCCAAAGTCCAGGTGAGCCCTGATGAGTTCTACAAAGACCCGTCGCTTCACCTCGTTAATTTATATCAAGCCTATCTCGAAGGTCTTGCAAACAGTCATTAAGTCTGAATCCAAAATTTAAAAAGGAAAAATAATATGCCCAAGAATATCTACAACTTCCCCAAGGATTTTGCCTGGGGCGCCGCCACCGCATCTTATCAGATCGAAGGTGGTTGGAATGAACACGGCAAAGGTGAATCGATATGGGATCGCTTCTCGCACACACCGGGAAAAGTCAACAACGGTGACACGGGCGATATTGCCAACGACCACTATCACAGATGGCGCAAAGACATCCGGATGATGAAACAGCTTGGGCTCAAGGCGTATCGCTTCTCCATTGGGTGGCCGCGCATTTTGCCCAAAGGGCGGGGAAAAGTAAACCAGAAGGGAATCAATTTTTACAGCAAGCTGGTCGATGGATTACTCGCCGCGGGCATCACCCCTTACGTCACGCTCTACCATTGGGACCTGCCACAGGCTCTGCAGGACGAAGGCGGCTGGGAAGTTCGATCCACTGCTGAGGCGTTCGCGGAATACACCGATGTCATCTCAAAAGCGCTGGGCGACCGCGTAAAGAACTGGATCACGATCAACGAACCCGCCGTCGTTGCCTGGATCGGGAACGACTCCGGTGAGCACGCTCCGGGCTATCAAGACATGAAACGAGCCATCCCGGTCAGCTTCCACGTGATGCTCGCGCATGGATTGGCGGTGCCGATCATCCGAAAGAACAGCCCGGGCTGTGAAGTGGGCATCACGCTCAATGTCGGATGGAAAGTCCCCGCATCCAACTCGACCTTTGATCTGGATGCCGTCCGAATGGCAGATGGCAAGTGGACGCGCTGGTTCTCCGACCCGCTCTACGGGCGCGGCTACCCCGCGGACATCGTTGCAGATTTCGAGAAGGCGGGCTTCCTGCCCAATGGCATGAACTTCGTCAAGGAAGGCGACCTCGCAGTCATCGCTGCGCCGACCGACTTTCTCGGCATCAATTACTACAACCGTGAAGTCATCCGCTCGAACGCGGAAGGCAACGATCCGCAAAAGGTGTTCTATCAACCCAAGACACCGGAAAATTGGACAGAGATGGATTGGGAAAACTTCCCCGATGGGCTGACCGGCGTGCTTTCAAGAATGTACTTTGAATATCAGCCTCTCAAAATGTATGTCACCGAGAATGGAGCAAGCTACTCCACCGCACCTGACGAAAACGGCGAAGTACACGACAAGCACCGCCTAGATTATTACAAAACTCATATCGCCGCTGTGCATCGCGCCATGCAGGCGGGAGTTCCCATGGCTGGATATTTCGCATGGTCGCTGATGGATAATTTTGAATGGGCAAAAGGTTACGCCCAGCGATTTGGCATTGTGTGGGTGAACTTCGAAACTCAGGAACGCATCCTGAAAGACAGCGCCAAATGGTACAAAACCATCATCAAAAAGAACGGGTTCTAAAACTTCTCCCTTAAAACAAAAAACACTGGCAGTTTAGGCTGCCAGTGTTTTTTGTTTTTACGAACTACGGCACGATCATCAACGCCGGATCGCCCATCAGCGACCAACCGAGGAGAACATCCAGCAGCTCGGGGTGAGTCTTCGCCAACTCTGTCTTGGCATCGAGCAAGGCTTGCCCCATTGGCATACCGGGTGAAGCCAGGCGTGGCATTAGCAATTGCCCGAGCAATCGTTCTGAATCGGAGTCAGTGAGGGTGGCTGCACCAAATACTGCTGCCGCGCCGTTATCTCCGGAGAACAGGAAACTCTGAACAAGGTAGTTATTCGCGGGATCTACGTAATACGTATTCCAGCATCCCCACTGAACCACTACGAACGGCTTGCCGGCGTTGGTCAGAGCGGCGGCATTCGTTGTGTTGAAGAGCCCGTTATAGGTCCACATGGATGCGCTTGAATGACCGGTGAAGGATACGAGGGCAGTACCATTATTCATGGCGGCGATCAACTGTTCCTGAGCGGTCGCTGCACTGGCGAAGTCATCCAGGTGGATGCCCTGCATCGTCCAATCTGCGGGCATGCTCGCAGAAATGCTGTTGCTGATATTCTTGAACGAAACCACACCGTCAAATTTGTCGGAGGTGAAGACCGCAGTGTGCCCATACGTCTTTGAGTCGTATGCGAGAGTCTTATTGACCATCAAAGTCAACTCGGCATTCGTACGAACGGGAAAACGCCCAATGGCCAGGTCTGGTACCTGATCGCCATTCACATCTGCATATAACGGGTCCACTGGCACAAAACGGGCGATCTTCCCGGTTGAGACATACAAGGATGGGATGAAACTAATTCCATTCCTGCCAAGATAGTTTCGATAATCATACGTATCTCCGCCGACCAGCAAAACATATTTGGTTCCCAGGTTCTGCTTTGCATAGGCAATATATTTCTTGATCGCCTGCGGATCGAACACTCCGTAACTGAATTGCGTATACAGGTCGGTCACATCCACAACACTGACGGTAAGTCCCTGCGCCAGACGCGCCTGCACCAACGGCGCAAGACCTGGCATAAAATCGGGATGCGAAATGATCAGATATTCAGCGCGGCGATCCAGCTCCGCCTGCAGGCGGGCTGCCTCAAGTGCGGGGGTTCGCAACGCTTCAACTGTCGACACGAGATACTTCGCTTCAGCATTGGTTCCTGCAAACCTTGCAGTGAAACTTGTACCAGCAGGAATTACGGTCAACGCATTGATCCTGGAAAATCCCATTGGGTCGATGCGATACACCACAACATTGGCAGTCGGAAGGTTTTCAACTTCAAATACGCTGCCGGCAGCCGTAAAAGTCAACCTTCCATCCACAGCCTTGAACGCACGCTGGTAAGTGACCTTGAACCTGTCAAGATTGACCAAGTCATAGGCGACGCCTGTATCTCCCGGCAGGGTCAATTGCAGGGTGTTGACGCCTTCTTTGAGCGTACCAGCCGGCAGGTCCACTTTGATGATATGTTCCACCAAGCCATTGAAGGTCTGATCAGATAAAGGCACACCATTAAGATTCACCAGCATGTGGTGATCGGGAGATTGCGGCCAGTCCGTCACGCCCCAGACCACAAGCTCAAGGCTGGCTGGCGCGTTCACATTCGTAAGACCGTTGATCTGGAAATTAAAATTCCAGCTCTTGGAAGTCTTGTAAGTCAGCATGCGGGTGTCGTACCAAACATCACCGGCTGGAGCCGTGTTACTGAATACACGCTGGTTATTTACTTCGAGTGTCTCAGTATATGAAGCGGGCGGAAGAAGGTCCATGCCTGGCAGAGACACATCATTCTGAATCTTTCCAATTGGGACATTGAAGACCTGCAAAACGTACACATTCGTATCTGTGTACAAAGTATCCAGCGCTTCGCCGTAAAACTCAATGTAATTCCCAGGACCGAAGAATTCCTGCTGTCCATTCGTGGATATGGGCACATTTCGACCGGAATTAACGAGGGCAACGTTCGCAGCGGGAACGCCGGCAAGGTCCAACCCTGCAGTTTGCAGCATTTCATAAGTGACCCGGTAAAGCCCTGTCTGACGAACCTTGAAATTGAAGGTGACCGACAGTTGATTGACGGGGTCGGGCGCAGGTGTGGATGTAACTGGAATTTCCGTCAAGGTCGCTGTGGGAGCCGCGGTCTCAGTCATGGTCGGCTCAGGGGTGGCAGTGACAGCTGTTGCGGTCGGCTCAAAAGTAGCTGTTGGCGTCATCGTAGCGATCGCCGTGGGAGTCGGCGGGCACGGACGACCATTTCTCCGAACGCAAGATGTAGGTGTGGCTTTAACCAGGCTGGTCGGCGTGGGTGTTACATGGCACGGATGGTTGCCACGTCCACATGGGGCTGCAGCAGCTAGGGGCAGAGCAAATGTCTCTGGAACAGGTATGACCGCACCAATTTCCACCTGTGGCACGGTCAGTGCCTGAATAAGTTCATCCTGATGCTCAGAATATTTTTCTTCATGCTCCGTCTGCACGGCTGTCTGATCGATCTTGATCGACTCGAGACGCACGCCGTATTTTTCATTGATCTTGAATGGACCATGTTGCTTTGTCTCGCCTAAAATGCTCACATCCTCAATATAGAAAAGATTGCCCTTCACCACAGCTTTATACGAGTAGTCCTGCCGATCGAGAGAGTCCACCACGCGGGAAGGGATCAATTCGTAATTGATGCGTTTCAAGTTTCCATCCGTAAGCACATACAGGTTGAAGCCGGCATTGCCTGTTTCAGTGGCAGTTGACCAATTGAAGGTGATACTGGAGCCAGTCCTTGCGGGCTGACCCGCCAACTGGGCATGGAAGTAAGAAAGGGTGATCGGTGTAACCACACCATTGCTCTTGATCTGGAAGAACGGGTCTTCGACTTCGCCTGCGAGCAGGTTACCTGATCCATCGAGGGCTGGTCCACCAGCAGAAGGACTGGCAGGCTGGGCAGAGTACAAGCGGAAGCGGCTGTAAATATTCGAGCCATCGAACACAGCGCTGGCAGGAATATTGAATGTCAGCGTTGTTGTGAAGGTGTTTGTGATCGGCGCCGTCGTATCAGACAGTTGATTTCCACCTGGCGCATTGAGGAAGGTGATCACTTCACCTGCGTCATTGAAGTCGTTATCTCGATTCCAATCGAACCAGGCATGCAAATAACAAGGCTGGGCAGAGCAAGTGGCAGTAATATCCAGCGAGCCCGTTCCACCGGGGACCCAGGCTACATTTGGAGTCCATGTAACACCATTATCTGAAACCTTGGTGGTGTAGGTCACAGTGTCGATACCATCTGCTGCGGTCGTCACAGACGTACCAAGGAGAGTGGCAGTCGCCGGGCTGGAATCTGATTCGGTATCTGTCAGGTGATAGGCCCCGCCATTGGCAAAGAGATTCATTCCTGTAAAAGCCGAGGGCAGATGCCCAAAGTTCATTTCCTGAACAGATAACGATGCGGATGGCGCATTGCCGATCCCGCCATTGGTTGAGCTGACCGCACCGCTGGTGTTCAAGTGTGTCCCTGCCGTACTGGAAGTAACAGCGACCGTAATGGAACAAGATCCACTGATCGGAAGGGTACCACCCACCAAGCTGACTCCACCTCCACCTGCCGCTGCGGTTACAGTCCCGCCGCATGAGTTGGTTACAGCCGGAACGGCGGCATTCACAAGATTAGTCGGATAAGTATCATTGAACTCAATTCCGTTCAATGCGGTATAGGTATTGCTATTCGTAAGCGTAAAAGTTAAAGTGGATGTTCCGCCGGTCGGAATGAGAGACGGCGAAAATGATTTGACCATCGACGGCGGGTTGATGATCCGGCAGCCGGTAACGGTCGCATTATCCACCCGCAATGTACCAGTAGATGTCGCCGCGTTGTAACCATATAAAAGGAAGCGCGATCCGGCCAGATCATTGAGGGCTGCTACAGCGCTCAAGTCTTTCGAGAAGGTGTACCAAACGCCATTGGCTGCAAGGTTGTCAGCGGTTACTGTGGTCGGCACTCCGGCGCCATCGAAATCATACGCCGCAACCACATCATCTGGACCGTTGGCTGAACGGCGAACATCGTACGCAAAAACGATGTTCCGATATCCCTGCGTGTTCACATCGAATTGCAAATAATCAGTGGCAGTGTTGAGTGCTGCCGTGTTCCATTGAGTATGCGATCTGGAGAGACCTGATCCTGGGTTTCCCTGGACAGATGAAGCTGCAGAGATCCCATTCTCCACAATGCCCGGCGTCCCGGTTGAATTATTAACTGTGGCAGCCGTCAGACTCGCATCAAAATTCCATTGAGCGATGATCTGGCCGGGAATACAACCGTTGGGGGCTGCAACCGCTGTCAGCGGAACATTTCCTGAATTGCCGCCGGTACCGCCGTTGGTCGAGCTGACATTACTGGTGATATTGGTGTACGTCCCGGCAACCGGGGCTGTGACGTTGACTTGAATTGTGCATGTCCCGCTCGCGGGAATCGTCCCACCGGTCAATTGGATGATCGAAGTCCCAGCCGTAGCGGTCAATGTCCCACCGCATGTGCTGGCAGCGCCCGATGGATTGGAAATGGTCATCTGATTTCCAGCCGAAGCAGGCAGGCTGTCAGTAAATGAAACACCCGTCTGCGCGGCGGTCGATTCTGGATTTGTGATGACAAACGTCAAAATCGATGTTCCACCCTCCAAAATAAGGTCGGGGAAGAACGACTTGGTGATTGACGGTGGCGCCGCAAAATCGACATCCAGCGCCGCGCCGGTGGTGGTTCCAGCTCCATTATCTGAACCTACAACAAGATCAAGATTGGTATAGTTTCCGGGGTTGGGCACGGTCACATTAACAGTCACTGTGCATGAGACTCCCGCGGCGATCGTTCCACCGCTAAAGGAGACCGAAGCCGCCCCTGCTGTTGGAGAAAAGGTCGGTGAACCGCATCCGCTAGTGGAAGCACCTGTTGGTTCGGCAACCACCATCGAAGATGGGAAGTTATCCATGAACATAACGTTGTTTTGGGAAACGCCATTTGGGTCAATGGTAAAGCTCAGTGTGGAAATACCACCCGCAACAATGGTCGCAGGTGAAAAAACCTTGCTCAAACGTGCCACTTGAAGCAGGGCGTAATCTTCAACCTCGCCAGAGCCTGCCCGACCGATCGACCGTTCGTCAACGGCTGTGGTGGAAGCATTATCGGTCAAACTGCCGTCATTCAATCGCAGGCGAAGATATCTCTGCCCTGCGGAAACTGCGGCGAAGGAACCCCAGTTAAGAGTGACATTTTGTTGAGCCGCACTGCTGGGAACGGACACACTGGCGAACTCACTCACTTGAAAAGAGCCATCAAGGTTCAGGTCCACCCAACCTTGAAGGGTGCGAGATGAACCAGAATTATTCAATACCGATACGGTGGCGGAATAACTTGTACTACCAGCGGTCAAGGAAGGCAGAGTCGAAACCCCATCTTCGTCATCCGAAGAGCCTGTATCTGCTGCATCATCGCCCAACGCGGTGGATCCGTTTTCGGGCAAACCCTCAGCATCCACAGTCGCTCCGATTCGAATAGTTGAAGACTTCGCACTATTCGCAGCGGTTGTCACGCTACCGCCATCGTAACTCAGAGGAGCATCACCATAATCGAAACTATTTACATTAAAGGCAAAGACCGTATGAGCATCATTCACAGCGGTTTCGGAGTTCGATTTCGTGCGATCCTTTCCGGGCGGATTGCCGATCGCTGCGGCTGGGAGATTTGAATGGACCGTGGTGGCAAGATAGGTCAAGCCGGTGTCAGCGCTATAGATCACATGTCCCTGTCCGATCAGGTCGCCAGTCTGCCCAAGATAATCATTTTGTCCGCCGCCAATATAAGTGGCGTAAACCTTGCTTGTGAGCGCGTCAGAAAAAATCGCAACGAAAATATCAAGCCCACCACCTGCTGTGCCGTCGTAATAATCGCTTGCCGGTGTTGAGTTTAGAACCGGGAAGTTGCCTGTTGTGGTGCCAAAGACCAACAATTGATTTGATGCCAGGTCGTAGGCGATCCCGCCAATGCGGTCTTCGGTGTTTCCGCCAAGAAAAGTTGTTTGAAAACCTGTAGCGCCGCCATTGATCGGGATGCGGGAGATGAATACATCGAACGCTCCTCCGCCATTCACAGTTTGCGCGCCGCCTGTAATTCCAGGCATTCCGGCGCCAGCTGAAGCCGTGCTGCCCGCCACATAAAAATGTGTATTGGTCGCAGTGACAACAGAAGCAGTGGTATTCGTTCCAACGGTTCCTTCATTTCCGCTTCCTCCAAGGTAGGAGAAAACGTTGAAGGAAGCCGGAACAGTTCCCCCGTCGGCAAGAACGCCGATCAAAGATTCGGTGGTTCCAGCCGCAGAAAGTGTCGCATCCACAGAATTGACAAGCGCCGGATATCCCGGAGTCGCATTCACCGCAGAGATGGTGGAGAAGACTACCTTCGATCGGTCGGGAGTCATTGAAACTGTTGTAAAGTATTCGCTGCCATTACCGCCCACGTAGGATGCCCAGGATGGTGCAGGGGTTGTGGATGCGTTGGAAAACCGGACAATCACGCCCTCGTAAGTTCCAGCAAAGGTTGCATCTGGCCCGATATTGGCGGAACTGATCTCGCCCGATGAGATGGCAGCCACAACACGGCCACTTGTATAAAAGGCGTTGTTATCCACGATCGCCACAGAGTTCAAAGTATCCATGGTGACGGGCTCCAGGTTGTAAGCGCGGCTGGAAAGATTCGCTGCATAGATCTGGATGCGCCCCGAAGCAAAACCGGCAAGCACACGACCATCTGGGAATAATTCAAGGTCCGCGATCGCATCGTTGGTCGCATCATCAATCTTTTGGTTATTCACACCGCTGTTATCATTCGCGATCCCGGTGCTTGTCCACGCGGTTATGTTCGTGCCAGCATTATTCAATCGATAAATATAATTTTGGAAGGTGGCTGTGCCTTGCGAAAAACCGGCATTCACTTCCATGTAATTTCCATATGACCCGTTAACGATCATTTCCCGAACCCAGCCGCCCACATACACCCCATTGAAATTCACTGCCACCGAGTAAACATAGGAGTCGAAAGGCAGGGCGTTATCGTTCAATTCAAAATAAGTGGACCAGGCTATGCTGGGGTCGATCACCAAAGGGAGCCCGGCAACAACTTCAGATCCAAGCTCGTAACGCACTTCATTCGAATCCCCGCTCATCACCATCTTCGCGCTGACCTGCCGTTTTGCGCCATCGACCACCTGATAGGTTTCCGGCATTTGCAGGGTCAGGTCTTGATAGCGCAGGTTCAGGGTCAATGAGCCATCCGAGCCAGCGCTGAGCGCGTCCTGACCGGAAAACTCCATGCGGATCTTTTGATAATCCTCGGCGCGGGCGATGATCCAGTCAAATTCCAGAATACCTTTCTCGGCAGAATACAAACGAAGATCAATTCCATCATATACATTCCTCAAGGTGATCTCCTTGAAGATCTCAGGATGGAGCACCTCGCCTTCGAATGTCTGATATGAACCGGTCACTTCTGAACGTCCGCCTGCTTCTACATCCCAGGCAGAATTCCCCCCGGCAAAGGAAACATCCACCACGTGGATGCCCGACTGTCCGCTAATCTCATCGGTTTGATAAGTAAGAATTTGAAGATGGTTCTCATAGACCAACATGGAACCGAATGAAGTACGGAAACCAAAAAGAACATCTGACGGAAATTGCCCGATGTTCTTTTCAAACCAAATCTGTGATGTCGAATCACGTACAACAGATTCGATCTCACGCCGCTGATTTTCTGTCAGTGCGCTGAAGTTTTCTCCTGCCGCCGAAGAATTCATGTCGGTCATCGCAGGCATGGACAAGGCAGCCCCGGCAAAAAGAATGAACGCAAAAAAAATATTGGCCAGTTGATTTAATCTGAAATACTTCATACTTTTCTCCAGAAAGATCATTTTGACTCGCGATTAAAAGCAAGCGAAAAAAACCAACGCGGCCGGTTTCGCTGCTTGCTCGCCTGGATCTTTACCCGAAGAAAAATAATGAGAACAATGCTATATCAGGATAAGCGACCAATTCGGATTCAGGGTCATTGCATCCACGTTTACTTAAGTAATACTACAAGCATAAAAAAATATCGACAAGATGAAAAACTATCATTATTGTTAGGCATTTTATTTTTTTACATTAATGCAAGGAAAAATACCCCCGGAACAAACGATTTTAAACAAAAAATGCACCAGCATCTTCACTGGTACATTGAAAAACTTGCAAATCAAAATAATTTAATGACTAAGTAATTTTACGGCGGACTGCCATCCAGAAAACTACCGGCCATCCATGTTATTTGTCTTCAGCAAGGAGATAAATATTATTAATTCCTTTATGGATCATATCGATCATTTCACGGATGATGTTCTTCGCATCATCAATCGCTTTGGAGGGATCGGGAATTTCTGAAGCCTCCCCTTCCAGAACCTGCGATAGTAGAAAAACTTTTTTTCGCGCAAATGGAAATTCAACCTGAATCGATTCCTTGTGACCATTTTCCATGACCAGCACCAGGTCTGCCTCTTCAAGGATGGAGGTATCTATCATTCGTGTGAGATGCCCGCTCAAGTCCAACCCGAACGAACGGGCAAGTTCCAGGGCAACCGCCGGAAGCCGCCTCCCGTTGGATGTCCATGTGCCTGCACTGGAGACCTTCCACTCGTGGATGCGCCCATCCTGCATTAATTGATTTCGGAAGACCTCAGCGGCAATGGGCGAACGAAATTGATTACCTGTGCAGACGAAAAGAACCGAAAACATAAGTTGAGCAAGCTCCTCTTTTGATTATAACATTCGTGAATTAATCGCTGCCTTCATCATATTCTTCAACGAAATATTCGAGGCGATGAAATTTGATCACGTAACTTACGGGCTCTTCTTCGGGCACCGACATCCACTGCGGACTTGGCTCAGTAACGGTTTCCATAACCGTCGGCTCAGGTTCTTCGACAAACATTGGCGAATTAACCGGGCTTGGAGACTCAATCATTTGAGCAATCGGCTCAGAAACTGTCAGTTCTTCAAGATCAGGCTCTTGCTCCACCACAATCAGAGGCGACGACATCTCTTCATGAATTGTAGCAACCGGTTCAGGCGGCACAGGCACATCAAAGACCTGCGCGACCGGCTCAATATTCTCCGGCTCTTTCACAATGGGTTGAACCGGCGCCGGCAGTGGATCTACGATCGGCGTTGGTTGGGACTGCGCTTGAGGCAGGTATTTTATTGGGCTGACCTCAATTGGCGGTTGAGATTGCGCCTCCGGTTCGTGTTGATAATAATATTCACCCTTCTTGCTTGGATAATAATAATGCTGGTATCCGCCATAATAATTATTGCGAGGGATCTTATTCAAGACAACACCAAGCCCCCTCCCATCCACGCGACCCAGTTGCTCAAGCATCGCAAAGGCGGCGTCAGCATGTGTGTGCCCCGGCTGGATAACCATCAAGACACCATCGAGTTTTGTAGCCAGAACCTGAAAGTCTGACACCAATGACGGAGGGCTATCTACAATGATCACGTCCACGAGCAGACCCGCCTCTTGCAGGATCGAATCCATTTTGGCTGAAGCAAGAAGCTCAGCCGGGTTGGGCGGCAGGCTGCCGCTTGTGATCAGAAAAACGTCACTCATGCCGTCCACGGGTTTCATCACCGAGCGGACCGTTGCGTTGCCGCGAAAAAGAGTGCTTAGCCCCACGCGGTTGGAAACGCCAAAGATCTTGTGAATGCGCGGGCGCCGCATGTCCGCATCCAATAGCAGTACTTTTTTTCCGCCCTGGGCAATAATGGATGCCAGATTAACGGAGATCATGGTCTTGCCTTCGCCGGGACCAGAACTGGTCACAAGAATTTTCTTCAACGAACGATCTACATTCGTAAATTCAAGATTTGTGCGGAGCGAACGAAACGCTTCAGAGACCGGAGACCGCGGATGTTTCAGCACATGCACATCCACCGCCTCCCCAGTTCCAACAGCGATCTCGCCGATATAACCGATCACCGGCAGTTTTAAGATCCGCTCGATATCTTCCGGGGTACGGATGGTGTCATCCATATACTCGATCAAAAAGACCACCCCGCCAGCCAGCAGCAACCCCAACACAGCGCCCAAGCCCGTGGTGGTCAGCGGTTTCGGTCGTATGGGATTCGCAGGCACAACCGCCGCTTCAATGGGAACCACATTGGGTGTATTCTGCAAACGCGCCAGACGAATTGCTTCAAGATTATTTAATAAGTTGATATAAATTTCTTGATACAGTTTCAGGGTTGTCTGTAACTGTGAAAGACGAGTGGTCTCATCCTGCGAGGTGGAGGGTTTTCCGAGGATCAACAGATCGGCATAGATCTGCTGTGAGAGTGAAAGCACAGGCTGAATTTGATTCAGACGGGCTTCCTTCTCATTAAGTTGAGTCTGCTGTTCAGTCGAAGCGGGAGGCGTGAGTTGCTGAATCTCGGTCTGAAGTTGGGTGACCTCAGCCTGCATGGTGGAGATCTGCGCCTCGACCTGAAGTAGTTGCTGTTGAACGGTTTCCACAGAAACATTCTCGATCTCAGTGCTCATCCGGTCGATCTGATCCTCAACTTGTGTGATCTGCGCCTGAATGCTTTGCTCGGTCAGCGCGTAACGCCCGGTCTGGATCTGTTCATTCTGGCTGATCAACACCTGAACCAGAATATTCGCAATGTCCGCTGCTCTTTGCGGGTCGGAGTCTTCCACCGTTAACTGAATAGCCTGCATATCACGGATCTGGTTCACATAGACCTGTGAAGCCTTAACATCAAAGCCAAGCTGCGCAGACGCACCTTCCAGGACCGGACGTGTGGTCAGCAACTGGATGTAGGTCTGCACCAACTGCTGGTCGCCAAGATACGTATCCGTATTTTTCTCAGCTTGCGACGCCCGCAGTACCAACACCCGGGTGGATGCCTGATAGATGGGTGTTTGAAAAATGCTTCCCAGGAATCCGCCAGCCATTCCCAGCGCGAGCCCTGCAGCCAAAAGCCAAGCCCAGCGGCGAACCATGGTGATGTAGTCTTTTATCTCCATACCTATCCTTGTTTTGAATGGGCAGAGTTTACATCACCTGAATTTTTCAAACTGATTTTGTATTGTAGTTACAACAAATGCCGGTTGGGTGTGAGCAGAATTCTACTCAATTCTTTCAGACCGTCTTCAACAAGGGATTTTGCACTAAACTGACAATGGCGCATAAAAAACATGAATGCTAGAATCCTCCCATGAAAAAGCGATACGTTGGGCTCATGGTTGCACAGACCATTGTGATCATTCTTCTGTTGGCGGGAGTGGTTGTATTGGTG
>JAGNWT010000131.1 GCA_017985935.1 Anaerolineales bacterium
GCGGATGTGGTTTCGTTGGCTGGCAGGGTGTTGAACAGACCGCCATTGAGATAGACCCGATATCCTTCTTCGTTGGAGACATCACCCCAGGTGATAAATCCGTTCAGTTCGTAGTTCACTCCATTGAAGAAGCAGATCTTGTTCGCTTTCAGATTCTTGACGGCCGCCGGCATGGATGGGGTTGGGGTGGGCGGCACGGCAACTTCAGACAGTTTGGAGACGTCACCGGTGACAGTGGCGTAGTTACCCCACAACCAGCAGGTTCCATCGCCGTCGGGATTCTTGATGATCCAATATCCGGTGACCGTGTTCTTGCCGACCACCT
This sequence comes from Anaerolineales bacterium, assembly GCA_017985935.1. Classification (GTDB taxonomy): domain Bacteria; phylum Chloroflexota; class Anaerolineae; order Anaerolineales; family Villigracilaceae; genus Villigracilis. Next base: position 326 of record JAGNWT010000131.1, read on the forward strand.
CCGCGCTTTCATTGGCAAGCAGCGCGCCCAGATAGTCGTAGTCCTTGTTCGGCCCGCTGCGACAGTTGGTGTCTGCGCTGACGGTAAGCATAATGACGCCGGGCGTTGGAGTGAGGGTATTGGTCGCAGTGAAGGCGGGCGTGTCTGTGACGGGCGCCGCGGCGGCCGGGGGCTGGGTCGATTCCGTGTTGGTCTGCCCGGTAGGCGGCGATTGAAGCAAGGATGCCTGCGCTGTGATGGTGGAGACAAAATCTGGGGTGGCAGTGACGACCACGGTTTGGGCTCCCGGCATGTTACAGGCGAGGATGGCGAGGACGAGCATGAGGGCGGGGAATATTGCTTTGTAAGTCTTGGGCATTTTGCATCCTTCTTGTTTTCTTTTATTCTCGCACAGTTAACCGCAACCAACAATAGGACATCCAGTTGATGGCGTTTTTATTTTTCAAAGACTTCGCAAAGTTTTTTCCACTCGTCAATGGAGAGGGTCTCCGCGCGGCGCATAAAGTCTATGCCTGCCGAAGCCAGCAGGGACTCGGAATCTTTTGTGGAAACGTGCAGCCCCGCAGAGAGCGAGTTGCGCAAGGTCTTGCGTTTTTGGGCGAAACCGGCTTTGATGAGCTTGAAGAAACTCTTGAGCCATTCTTTGGGGATGAGCGGCTCGTCGTAAATATCCACTCGCAGGATGGCTGAATCTACTTTGGGGGCGGGGTGGAATGCGGCGGCGGGGATGATCGATACAAGATTGGGACTGCCATACACTTGCACGCTCAATGCCAGCAGGCTGAGGTCGCCGGGGTCGGCGCAGATGCGTTCCGCAACTTCCTTTTGAATGGTGAGCACAATGCGCCGAGGTTTGCTTTCGCTTTCAAGCAAATGGCGGATGACGGCCGAGGTGATGTAATACGGGATGTTCGCGGCGACCAGATAATTGGGTTCGCTGATGACCTCAGTGATGGGCGTTTTGAGGATGTCGCCGTGCACGACCCGCACGTTCTGATAAGGCGTGAGAACTGCCTGAAGCGGGGCAAGCATGTCCGGGTCCAGTTCGACCGCGGTCACTTCACGGGCAGAGACTGCCAGGTAGCGGGTCAGGCTGCCTAGGCCAGGCCCGATCTCGAGGACGTGGTCATCCTCTTGAATATCTGCAGCGAGTGCAATGTTCTTGAGGGCAGACGGGTCCTGCAGGAAGTTCTGTCCGAGACTTTTATCGGCGCGGAGGTGAAAACGCTTGAGGACGGCAGAAGCATCAAGCGGGGGGATGGAATCCAGTTTGTTCATTCGCAAATGACCTCGTCAGTTTCTTCGTTGGGATCGGGGATGTTCAATTTAGGTTCGGGCCATGTGCCTGCCTGAAAACGGGCAACGTAATCGCTCAGCACTTCAAAGTCTGCATCCCAAATGAAGGTGCCGTTCGGGTTCTGCCCGTAGGGATCTGGCTTGTGGCGTGTGGGAGTGAAGAGCTCTTCGGGGAAGCTGGCAAAGACGATATTTTCTGTGGGCAGCCTTGTGCCGAGGCAGGCCAATTGACCGAGTTGAGCCGGGGTGAAATCGGTCAGGATGTTATCACGGAAGGATTCGATCAACTGCGGGATCTGCGTGACGACGGCCGGGCTGGTCACTTTTTTACGCAGGGCGCACAGCACAAGGTTTTGGTTGTTGGCTCGTTCGAACCCGCCGTCTTTGCGGTTGCGTGCCACACGCAGAGCGTCTGCGCCTTCGAGGTGATTCTCTCCCTGCGGCAGACCGGTAGCCCGTGACATATCTTTATCTTTGACGTAGATGTCGATTCCGCCGACCGCGTCAATGATCTTTTCAAAGGTGCGCATATTCACTGCGGTGTAGTGATCAGCTTGCACGCCAAAGTTCAGGTTGAGCGTGAGCGAGAGCAAGCCGGGACCTCCACTGGGGTCGTCCCAATAATGAAATCCATCGCCCGGCTGACCGAAGAGGTAGGCTTGGTTTAGTTTGCCTTCATCCACGCCTTCAAGATTATCGGCAATGTGAGGGATCTTCACCCACAGGTCACGCGGAAATTCCAGCACAGACACCTTGGGGGTGACGAAGTCCACGCGCACAAGGCGGATCGCATCGCTGAGACCGTAGTCGTAATTATCGGCACGCGAATCCGCGCCAATGGCGACGATGTTCATGATGTACGGTCCGCCGCACAGGGGTTGGGGTGTGCTGGTCGGTGGAATGGCAAAGGTTGGCACGAGGGTCACTGAGCCGGCGGGCGCACCCACGGTGGGAGTCCATGTGGGAGGGAGTTGCACCTGCGAAGCAGGGAGTCTCGGCCCGAGTGGCTGCTGGGCGAACGCCTGATACTTTTGGAATGCAAAATACCCCGCACCGATCACGAGCACGGCGGCGATCAACGTAAGAATGGCGACGATCTTTTTTTGTGAACGGGTCATGAATGTCTTTCAAAAAAATGCTACTTCAAAAAATAAGGGACTTCAGCGGGCGCAGGGGCGAGGAAATAGACCGTTACCCAACCGGTCATATTTCGCATCTCGCCCTCGTTGAAACCAAGATCGATCCATTTGGTGCGCGGCACGCCGAAAGCGGTCTCGATGATCGGTCCGCCGCCTGTGTCGCCGATGGTGGCAAGCCCGTAGCCGGGGATGTAAACCTGCATGCCTGCCAGATAACTATAAATGGAATAATCCACTGCCACAATGCCATACCCCGCGCGCGCGCCGCTGGCTGTGCCGTAGGAGCAGCCACCTGTGCCGGAAGCGCAAGGCGAATAGACCGAGGCGTACATCTCTGTGGCGTACCAATATTCGTAGGGAATTTCTCCGCCTGCCGGCGCAAGCACGATCTTCGACCCGCTCGCCACGATCCGTTTTACGGGTTCACGCATCACCGTGCGGTCTTCGGTTTCGCGGCTGACCTCCACGCCGTCTTCGTAACGGATCCTCGTCCGCACCATTGCGATTCCGTCCACGCCGGGTTGAAGGGTCTCTTCCTCGCCAAAAGCCACATCCACCGAATCAACCACTTCCACTTCGAAGGGGATCGGCTCCAATGCCACGCTCACCGATTCGCGGACTCGCACCACGCGGATCGGCCCACCGGGCGGAATCGCTTCGCTCTCAAGCGGGGAGCTGGTATCCAAACCGACAAGCGGGGTGCCCGCCTCGGCAAGCGCCTCGCCAACGGTCTGCGCTGAAGTTCGCAGGGTGATGGCAGTGCCGCCGCCAAGAATGGTCACTTCGCGGGCTGGCGTGAATTGGATGACAAGCCCGCTCGTGAGAGCGCTCTTTGCGGGCGGAGTGATACGGTCATTGACCGTAAGCTCAAAACCTGCTTCGCTCAATGCCTGTCCCACTGTGAAGGCGGAAGACCGAAGCGCTTGCTCGCCCTGCGGCGTGACGAGGGTCACATCCACGGCGCGGCGCAGTTGTAGTTGGATAAAGTTTGAGGGAGGGAAAGGCTGATCGAGGGCAACCGGCTGACCGTTAAGCAGGATGCGGTCCGCGGGTTGGGGGGAGAATCCATTTTGTGTCAGCACGACCAGCGGAATTTCCTCCGTGGATGTGACGTGGAAGATCTGCCCGCCATCGAGGATGGTGATCGAGGAAGTCTGCGGCTGGCAGGAGACCGTCAACAGGAGAATGCTGCATGCCAGCCAGCGAAAATTTTTCATGCAGGAATTATAAACGACCCCATCCGGCATCCTGGAACGAGGTCGGGAAGGTCAGTCTGTGCAGTGCTCGTCCTCGCAGGCGCATTCGATGCCGTTGGCTTTTTCAAACGCCTCGCGCCCTTCCTTAACCGAGAAGTAGATCAAACCCAGGGCGCCAATGCTGTCGATAAAGCCGAAGCCGGTTGCCTCGTAAACGAGACTCGAGATCAGCAGGATGACCGACATGTAAATGCAGACGAGGGTGCAGTTCGCATCTGCAAGGATCGGCACGGAATTGAGCGCGCGCCCAACTTTGCGTTTGCCCGCCACCAGCAGCCACATGATCGCGATCGAGACGACCGAGATGATCAAGCCCGGCAGGGTGGTGCTGGGCTTGTGGGCGGTGAATAGATTGTAGAGCGCGGAAGCGCCGAGTCCCGCCGCGAGCAGGTAGAACGAAGTGCCTGTCACTCGCAAGGCGGTGATCTCAAAACCGGAACGTGAGGTGTTGGGGTTTTGTCGTATGCGTATAACCATGGCAAGGATGCCGATGCCAGACATGACCTCGATAAAGGAATCCACGCCGAAGCCGAAGAGGGTTAACGCTTCGTCGCTCACGCCGTACGCGATGGACACCACCCCTTCAGCGATATTGTAAAAAACAGTAAAGACGGCAAGCCACAAGGCATATTGCCAGAAATTGGGTCGGGCAGTGTTTTGAGAAAGTGCAGACATGGCAGTTCCTTTCTTTGATACAGTCTACTCAATACCGGGGTAAAAAGGAAGCGAAATATTCACCTGAATCATTTACAATTGGGGCATGCAAAAACCATTGATCACCAGCCTAAGCAATCCGCTCGTCAAGCAGGCGCGTGCCCTGCATCAAAAGAAAACCCGCAATGAAAGCGGAGCCTTCCTCGTGGAGGGAATCCATCATGTGGGGGAGGTGGTGCAGGCGGGATGGGAGATCGAATCCATTTTGTATGCCTCGGGTGTGCTGACCAGTCCCTTCGCGCATGAGTTGATCTCCAGCGGATCGTTCACGCCGCAGCCTGTCACGCCGCAAGTGATGGAATCCATCGCCGACAAGGAAAACCCGCAGGGCATCGTTGCCATTGTGCGCCAGCGGAAGAGTCAGCTGAAAGACCTCAAGCCGGTGAGCCGCGCGGTGGCGCTCGTCTCGCCGCAAGACCCGGGCAACGTGGGCACCATTCTGCGGACGATGGACGCGGTCGGTGCGGATGCGCTCTTCCTGCTCGATGGCGGCGTGGAGTTGTACCACCCGAGCGTGATCCGCGCCAGCATGGGCACT
>JAGNWT010000132.1 GCA_017985935.1 Anaerolineales bacterium
TCCTGTCCGGTCAGACCACAGGGACGGTCACCATCAACCCAACGACCGATGCGACAGTGGAAGCAGACGAGACGGTGATCATCACGATCGACGCTGGCACAGGCTACACAGTTGGAACTCCATCGAGCGCCACCGGTACGATCCTCGGGGGTGTGTTTGACCCTCCCATGGGGATTAAGACCTATAACGATGATGGACTGCCTGAGATGGAATTCCGAATGGTATGGATCAACAGCAGTAATACAGCAAGCGTGAATACTCAGGTGATTGATAACATCCCGGATGGAACCACGTACGTGAGTGGAAGCCTGACATGCGTTACAAGAGGGTCTTCAGCCACAGCTTCTGCTGCCACATCCCCTTTGAATACGATCATATCCAATTCATCCTGCGCTTTTGATGGCTCCAATAATCGCATCCAATGGCAGGGATCGATCGGACCCGATAGCGGGAACCTTACCGAGCAGACAGCCGCCAATGAAGTTGTGATTACCTTCCGTGTTCGCGTGCAGGATGCTGTTGACCAGATCTTTAATTCCGGGTCTGCCCGAGTCGATTCAGATAATGACAATGATTTTTTGGATGAGGTTCCAGCCTCGCAGTCAACAAGTAATCAAGTGTCATGGACTCGCTCTCTAAGTCAGGTGGACGAACTCCCATCTACGGGCTTTGCGCCTGGCAGTATTTCGGAGCTGCCCAATCAGCCTGAAAACAAGCTGTATTCTGCAACTGATATGTGGATCGAGATCCCACGGCTTGGCGTTAAGCTTCCCATTGTCGGCGTTCCAATGGTCGATAAAGCCTGGGATGTCTCCTGGTTATCGCAACAAGCCGGGTGGTTGAACGGAACGGCTTTTCCTGGCTGGGTTGGTAATAGCGTGTTAACCAGTCATGTCACTTTACCCAACGGCACACCAGGACCATTTACAAGCCTGGGCAAGCTAAAGTGGGGAGATAAGGTCATTCTTCACTCCTATGGGTCGGTCTATACCTTTGAGGTACGCGAGAATCGAATCGTTGCGCCCAATGATAGGTCTGTGCTCAAGCATGAAGAGGAGTCTTGGATCACCCTGCTGACCTGCAAGACGTACAATGAAAAGACCGGTGTTTATTCCGGCCGTATTTCGGTGCGGGCAGTCTTGCTGAAAGTCGAACTCGAAAAATCACCTGCAAGTTCAAATAGCAGGCACTAAATTGGTCAGGTAAAAAAATCCGGTCTTCATGCGACCGGATTTTTTTCTTCTACATCATTTCTTTTTCGGCTGCTGTCAGCGCTTCTTCGAACAGTCGCAGTCCTTCGTCCATTTCGGACTTGCTCATCGAAAGCGGAGGTGCGATGCGGATGACGCTCTTTCCGCAGGATAACATGAGCAAGCCGCGCTCAAACCCGAGATCAACGATTCTCTCTGTGAGGTCCTTCGCGGGTTCCTTTGTTTCGCGGTCTTTCACGAATTCCACTCCGATCATTAATCCCTTGCCGCGGACTTCACCAATGCTGGGATGACGCGCTTTAATTTCCTCGAGCGCTTCCATCGCATACGCTCCGACCTCTGCCGCGTTGGCAAGATATTCATTCTCGATCAGGTCAATGGTCGCGAGGGATGCGGCGCAGGAGATCGGGTTGCCGCCATAGGTGTTGCCGTGTGTTCCAACTTCCCAGTTCATCACGGATTTGCGGGCGATGCACGCGCCGAGCGGCATGCCCGAGGCAATGCCCTTGGCGGAAGTCAGCATATCGGGCTCCACACCAAAATGCTCGATGGCCCACCACTTTCCGGTTCGCCCCATGCCCGATTGCACTTCATCCACGATCAATAGGATGCCGTACTTGTCGCAAAGTTGACGCAGGGCCGGGAAGAATCCATCCGGCGGGACGAGGTATCCGCCTTCGCCCTGGATCGATTCGACCAGAATACCTGCCACATCCTTGGGAGGCATGATCTGTCCGAGGATCTCTTCTTCGATGTAACGGACAGTTGCTTCGCCGTAGTCTTCCCCCTTGCGGCGCTCGAGCACGGGTCGGTAGGGGTTGGGGAAGGGAGCATGGGTCACGCCGTTCATCAACGGATAAAAACCGCCGTGATATTTTGCCTTGCTGGCGGTGAAGGTCACTGCGCCCATCGTACGTCCGTGGAAGGCGCCTGTAAAGCCGATGAAATTTGTTCGGCGTGTGTGATAGCGTGCCAATTTGATGGCCGTCTCCACTGCTTCGGTGCCTGAGTTGGTCATGAATGACAGTGCGTCTTCTTTGAAGGGAGCGATCTCATCCAGCTTCTCTGCGAGCTTAATCCAGTTCTCGTGATAGAAATCTGAAGAGATATGGATGAACTTTTCAGCCTGTTCTTGAATTGCCTTTACAACCTTTGGGTGCGAGTATCCAGTGGATACCACTGCAATTCCACCCATAAAATCTAAAAATCGATTCCCATCCACATCCCACACTTCACTGCCCTTGCCATGATCCATCACGAACGGATAACTGCGCGGATACGAAGGCGAGATCACCTTCACATCGCGTTCGATCAATGCCCGTGCGTTTGGCCCGGGTAAACTAGATTTGGTCATACCTTCTCCTTGTTGAAATACATTTAATCACGAGGTGTTGTCGTATCCCGTGGTTAATTACGAACTCAATTTCACTTCTGCCAATGCCAGCGCTCCGAGCAGCCCCGAGTCATCGCCCAGTTCCGCCCGTGTAATGACCAGCCCTTCGAGATAGCGCGGGTGGATCACGTTCTCCTTCAGGCTGGTGTGAAATGCATCGAACAAGAGCGGACCGCTTTGCGAAACGCCTCCGCCAAAGATCACGATCGATGGGTCAAATGTATGCAGGAAATTTGCCACCCCTATCCCCAAATATCTGCCGGCTGTTTGATAAGCCTCGATCGATAATGGGTCGCCTTGTTTTGCGGCTTCAGAAATTTCCACCGCCGAATTTTTTTTATCTGGACTTAAGACCGATCCACGCCTCGCCTTGAGTTGTTCTGCCACGAAACGCTCGATCCCCGTCCCGGAAGAATACGCTTCGAGGTGACCGCGCTTCCCACAGCCGCACAACGCGCCATCCACATGCACAGTGGAGTGACCCAGTTCGGCGGCCAGCCCATGATGCCCCTGAAGCAAGCGGTCATTGATGATCACGCCGCCGCCCACGCCCGTGCTGATGGTCAGGTACAACACATGGTGATGGCCGCGCCCGGCGCCAAACTTCCATTCTGCCAGACCTGCTAAGTTGGCGTCGTTATCCAAAAAAGCAGGCACACCGAAGCGCTCGGTCAATTTGGCAGTAATGGGAAACTCCCGCCATTCTTTGATGTTAGGAGTCATCATAATGATGCCGGTATGCGGGTCCACAGGTCCCGGGGTGGAAACGCCGATCGCATCCACTTTTTCTGCCTCAGGCCAGACATCTTCAAGTAATTTGATCAGTCTTCCGAAGGTATCTGGCTCGCTGGCTTTGGTTTTAATACGTTTTTGGGCTAAAGGTTCGCGATGGTTTTGCTGGTAAACGGCGGCACGGAGTTGGGTTCCGCCTATGTCGATTGAAACAATTGTCTTCATGGGCGTAATTATACCGTAAGCCTTTTTGAACCCGGTTTGAGGGCTGTCGCTCGAAAAACGGACAAGGTTTGACTCATCTTCTCAACCCTGCTATCATCTTTTCATGCAAAGTAACTTGCTTGCCCGCCTCTGGCAGACCTTGCGTACCATTCCGCGCTGGCTGGGACCAGGTCTTGGGCTCCGCCGCTGGTTCATCTTTGTGATGGTCGGAATCACCCTCTTGGGACTGGGGTTTGCGGTCATTCTGATCGACCTTTATCGCACGGAATCAACCAATCCGGTCTTCCTCACGATCCTTTCTTATGCCTCATTGAGATTTATTCCCCGCGTATGGCGCGCCTTACTCTTTGGGGGCCTGGGTGTGGGCGTCATCCTTTATGGAATTTATCAACTCAACCGATCACTCCTGCAGCCGTTTGTCCGCCCGGGTTCCGACCTGTTCGATCAACTGGCAGATTATCGCCGCCGTGAACGCGGACCCCGAATTGTCGCCATCGGCGGCGGTCACGGGCTCGCCACATTGCTTCGTGGATTGAAGTCGCAAACGGGGAATCTCACAGCTGTGGTCACTGTTGCGGATGATGGGGGGTCGTCTGGCCGCCTGCGTGAAAGCCTTGGCATTCTCCCGCCCGGAGATATCCGTAATTGTCTGGCAGCCCTCTCGAACGATGAAGCCATGCTGACCCAGCTTTTTCAATATCGATTTAGCGGATCACCTGACCTTGAGGGGCATTCTTTTGGGAATCTCTTCATCACAGCACTGGCAGACATCACCGGTAGCTTTGAAGAAGCGGTCGTTGAATCGGGGCGTGTGCTTTCGGTGAACGGTCGTGTGCTGCCATCCACTTTGCATGATGTCAAATTGGTGGCGAGCATGGAATTGCCGCACACCCTGAACGAGGTCCGTGTGGAAGGGGAGAGCAAGATCCCTGAAATGGCGGGACGTGTCCGTCGGGTGTGGCTCGAGCCAGATAATGCATCTGCATTTCCACCTGTCATCAAAGCCATCTTGAATGCAGATGTGATCGTGGCAGGACCCGGCAGTTTATACACCAGTATTCTGCCGAACCTGCTCGTGCATGATCTTTTGTCTGCGATGCAGACCAGCCGCGCAATGAAGATCTATGTTTGCAACATTGCCACTCAATCGGGCGAAACAGATTCTTTCACCTGCTTCGACCATGTCCGCGCATTGGAAGGGCATGTTGGCGAAGACTTGTTCGATGTGATCCTGTGCAATGACAATTACACAGGCGAGATCGGCACCTCTCAGTGGGTGCGTGCCGACGAAAAGATCCTTGCCGATTCACGGACGCACTGTGCTGACCTGGTTGATGACGATCACCCATGGCGGCATGCTTCAGATAAATTGGCGCGGGAAATCATACAGATATACTCTGAAAAAACTGGACCATTAATATAGAATACCGTTTCTTTTTAGAAAAGTAAACGATTACATTTGTCACGCCAAAAGCGGACGTACTAAAATTCACAAATTTTACTTAACGAAGTAAAATTGAAGTTGTATGAACACCCAGATCAGAGCATACGCAAATAAATTTCAATGCGCATCTCTGTTGTCGTAATCACAATCAAACTTGGAGGAATATCTCATGGCTGTAAAAGTTGGTATTAATGGATTTGGTCGTATCGGACGTCAGGTTCTCAAGGCGATCCGTGACCAGTACTC
>JAGNWT010000070.1:0-7436 GCA_017985935.1 Anaerolineales bacterium
CGCACCCGCGCGTCGGCATTCGCCACCGCCCATAACGAGCGCGCGTTTTCAAAGACATCCTCTTCCAGCTTTTCAAAATCCTCCCATTCTTCATCCATGAACTGCTTCATCTCAGAAGGGGTATCCCAATAATAGAAAAAGGAAAACTCCCGCTCCTCTTTTTTGGAGAACCAGCCCCGTGACTCGACCTCCCGCATGGCACGGAACGCCGCTTCATCATCTTCCACCGCCGCAGGCACATCGGTCAACCGACCCGCAGCCTGAACTCCCGCCGAAGAAGAGACCTCCACCTGCCAGTTCGACTCCACCGGCCGCAGGTCTATCAATCTTCCGCCGGGTTTCAGCGTTCTTCGAATTTCAGAAAGAGCATGAACCATGCTCTCATGCTGCATTCATCACAATGACCAGGCAAGGACCGCGACATCGAAAGACTCGGCAGGGAAGGGGATGTGTCTCGCGCTGGCTTCTGCAAAGTGAACGCGTCCCTGCAGGGCGTGCGGCAGGTCTGCCCGGGCAATGCGCAGCGCATCGTGATCGGTATCAAAGGCGATCACCTGCCCGGCAGATGCGGCATATTTAAAGGTCAGCCGGCCTTCGCCGCAGCCCACTTCCAGCACCTTCGCGCCTGAAAAATCTGCGAACTGATGCAGGATCTTTTTTTCGAATCCTTCGGGGTCCTTAACCACGGTCATTGGATTTTGGCAGCCTTCACAGATTGCTTGATGATCTCTTTAAGGACTTTGATGTCCACATCTTTGAGCTTTGTGATGTACAAACATCCGCCGCCTGTTTTGTGCTTGCCAAGTTTTGCGAGCAAATCGGTGTACGATTCCAATCCGCCGGTCAGGTAGAGAGTCGTGTTCGCCTTGCGCGGAGAAAAGCCCAGAGTGAACCAATCCAGCTCCCGTCCGCTGGCGTATTTGAGGTGGACATTCCCAAAGCCGATGATGCTCGAGCCCCACATCTTGGGCTCTTGTTTGGTGACCTGCTGCATGATCTTCAGGATCTCAAAACTATCTTTCCGCTGATCTTCGTTCTTGATTTTGTTTAAAAAATCTGTCACGCTCGCATCGTTGAGTTTTGTCTTTAGTTCAGCCATGGGGTACTCCTTTGTTATCCAATAAATAAGAGTAATTTTAGCATATTTGTTCTATTTTCGGCAAATGCTCACAGATAAAAAGCGCAGAGGCATGGCGCTGGGTTTGTTCCTTGTCCATGCCTCTGCGGGTCAAATGCTTTCGCTTTGGTTTATAAAACTTTGTAATGTACCTGCGGCGCTTTGCGTTCCACTACCTGCTCGGCGGCCAGTGCCATCCTCAGCAGAGTGGCTTCATCCCAGGCTTTGCCGATGGCCTGTAAACCGATGGGCAGTCCCTTTTGGGTGTAGCCGACCGGGAAGGAGATGGCGGGCAGACCGGTCAGGTTGGGAGCGGTGGCGAAGCGCATGATCTCGACCGTCACGCTCAGATCCGATTCGCCGTCTGGCAAAGCGCCTTTCTTGAACTCTGGCGCGGCCAGCCCTGTGGCGGGAGTGAGGATCACATCTGCCTGGGTGAAGGCTTTGTTGAAGTGATCGATCATCCGTGTGCGGATCCTCTGCGCTGTGACGTAATCCATTGCGGTGAATTTGCGTGCCAGCGCCAGGTTAATGCGGACATCCAATGCGTGTTGTTGGTGATGCGCCGGATAGGTTGCGTCCATCGCCTGCGCCATTTCACTTAAGATGGTGACGGTGTGCGCCACCCGATTCGCTTCAAGGTTTGGGATGGTGATCTCTACGATCTCACAGCCCATCTTTTCATATTCTTTCAGCATCGCTTCGCACGCGGCTACTACTTCAGCGTCGGCATGCCTGAACCACGGCCAATACACGCCGATCTTCAGCCCTTTGAGGTTGAGGTTGTCCCAGCCTTTTAGGGATGGCAATGGTTGGTGCAGGGAGGTTGGGTCTTTCGGGTCGGGACCGGCGATCAGGGCGTAGGTCAATGCCGCGTCGGTGGCAGAAGCGGCTAACGGTCCGATGTGAGCGACGCTCCAATCGAGCGGGGCGGCGCCAAACTCGCTGACTCTGGCGAAGGTGCATTTCAATCCCACCAATCCGCAAAAGGAAGCGGGGATGCGAATCGAGCCGCCGCCGTCTGCGCCGATCGCCACGGGGACAAGTCCTGCCGCGACCGCTGTGGCCGAGCCGCTTGAACTTCCGCCGGTGAAGTGGTCTGGGTTGTAGGGGTTGCGCGTGGTTCCGTGAATGGGATTGATTCCTGACACGTTGATCCCGATCTCGTGCATGTTGGTCTTGCCGATGAGCAGTGCGCCTGCGCTTCTCAGCCGCGCCGCCACTGTAGAGTCTGCTGCTGCGGGTTGTGTGCCGAGAAATGCGGTTCCCACGGTGGTGGGGTAGGGCGTCATGTCCAGCTCATCTTTTACCGCCACGGGCACACCGTCAAATACGCTGAGCGGTTTTCCTGCCTTGATGCGCTGAGTGGATTCTTTTGCCTGCTTCATAACATCGTCACGGTTGACCGCAATGAATGCCTTCAGGGGCTTGTCGCTTTTGTCGCTGGCTTCAATGGCATCTAAAACTTTTTTTGCAACTTCTTCCGGTGTGGTCACTCCGTCACGGTAGGCTTTTGCAAAATCGAATACGCTCGTAAATTGAAAGCCTTTGATCTGCGATGCTGCGCGCGGCCATTCCTTTTCCGCTACAGCCGCGGATTCCTTTTGCAGGTCTCCGGTGTAGTGGATCGGATGGTGGGTTGGATTCTCTTCGTAGCTTTGTTTTCTCAGCCAGTTGATCCCTGCGCTCTCGAACAGATTTGGCATGAGCAAACTTCCCAGCGGGCCTTCAACAAGGGATGTGAAAAATTTTAACAACCCGCCTGATAGATAAGGCAGCTTTACAGATTTCAGATCATAGACATCTTTCATGAGTCACCTTTGTTTTATGGAGATCTTTATTTTGGCGGAAGGGTCGCTGCGAAATTAACGCCGATCTCAACCCATTGCGATAGCTGCTTTGCGGTTTTGCATCCATCAGGTTCCACCATCAGCCAACCCTTCATGGGTTTGGGTCCGCCTTTCATGGTGAAGATCTTGACGTGCGCCCGCTTGAGAAGTTTTTCGTACTCGTCGATCCCAACACGCACGATCATGTCCTGCCCGAGGATGCCGCATGCCATGTTGCCATTCAGCATGTATCCCACTCCGCCGAACATCTTTTTTTCCACGATGGGCAGTCCCTGCATTTCAGCGCGGATGCGTTCTGCGAGTTTAAGATCGTAAGCCATGTGTGGTTAAGGCGGACCTTGAACAAAGCCGGTCAGGATGACGATCTGCTGGGTCGTGATCGAGCCATCGTCTAGTTTGATGCCGTTGAATTGAGCGAGCGCTCCAACAAAGACATCTTCCACAGTTCCCATCACCATCTCGGTTTCGGTGGACCATTCCACCTGCACGAATTGCCCGGTGCGGATGTCGAAAACGTCCGTGCCATTTCCTTCAAGGATCTCGATCGTCAGGATGTTGCCATCGATCTCTGTGACCTGCCCGATCACACTGATGAACTCTCCATCTGGAGCCTGCTGTAATTCTTCTGCGGTCGTATCGGTGGGCTTCATGGATGAAGGGATGATCATCATGGCTACCACGAGCACAATGACCACACCGATCACGATCAACCCCAGGGCAAAAATGGAATTTCTTTTCATGCTTATCCGGTTCCGAATTGTCTGTCGCCGGCATCTCCCAGCCCGGGGACGATGTAGGCTCGTTCATTGAGATGATCGTCAATGGCGGCCACGTAGATGTCAATGTCGGGATGGGCGGCTTGCATGGCTTTGATGCCCTCAGGGGCGGCGATCAAACCGACGTACTTGATCTTGTTCACACCCCAGCGCTTGAGCACTTCCGCTGTGGCAGTGGCAGATCCGCCCGTGGCGAGCATGGGGTCGAGGATCAGGCAGACCGAAACGGTCGGTTCGAGCGGCAGCTTGTTGTAGTACTCCACCGGGCGCAAAGTGTGCTCGTCGCGATACAAACCGATGTGCCATACTTCGGCGCCGGGCATCAATTCCCAAAACCCTTCGACCATTCCCAATCCCGCGCGCAAAACGGGGACGAGGCCGATCTTTTCTTTTAACTCAGACCCGGTGACCTTCGCCAGCGGGGTTTCGAGTTCGCGAGGAGTGGTGGCGAGGTCTGCGGTCGCTTCATAGGCGATCAGCATGGCAATCTCGCGCACAAGTTCGCGGAACTTCTTGGGTTCTGTGTTTTTGTCGCGCAGGCGGGAAAGTTTGTGCAGCACAAGCGGATGGGTGGATGCGTGAACGATGGACATGAAAGATCTCCTCTTTATTGATTGCGGCTATTATAGCCCCCAAGAAGAAATTTTGAGCCATCCATCTTTTGTGCTCCACGCAAGGCGGAGATGTCCTTTTCATGGCCGACAAATATCACATGGATTGTCACACAGTGTTTGACAAAGTCATGATTTTCTACTCGTGACTAGAGTGAGTCTTTGAAATACACTGATTGTATTGCCGGAGGCGATCATGGAACTCTCAGGTCTTCACATTCTATTGACCTACCAATGCACACACGAGTGTGAGCATTGCTTTGTGTGGGGGAGTCCGCAGCAAAAAGGGACATTCACTTTTGAGCAGATCGAGCATGTCCTTCTGCAAGCCAAGGAAGCTGAAGTCAACTCGATCTACTTCGAAGGCGGTGAACCTTTTCTGTATTACCCCATCCTTAAGAAATCTGTTCGCAAAGCCGCAGAGATGGGATTCTCGGTTGGCATTGTGACCAATGCCTATTGGGCTGACTCTGTGGCAGATGCCGGCGAATGGTTGAGTCCGTTCGTGGGCTGGGTGGATGAATTTACGGTCAGCAGTGATTCGTATCATGTCAATATTCATCCGCAATTCGCGATCGACGCCGCAAAAAGATTGGACTTCTCAACAAATGTGATTCGGATCGCCCAACCAAATCTTCCCCCGGCCGGTGATGAAGGCACTCTCATGTTCCGCGGGAGGGCGGCAAAAAAACTTGCAGGTCAAGCGCCCCAGCATCCCTGGGAAAGATTCGACTCCTGTCCGCAGGAAGATCTGCGCGAGCCGGGGAGAGTCCACCTTGATCCGCTGGGCAATGTTCACATCTGTCAGGGCATCATTATTGGAAATGTTTTTGAAAATTCTCTCAAGGAAATATGCGAGAGCTACGCGGCGGATGTACACCCGATCTGCGGGTCGCTGCTTTCAGGCGGACCGGCTGCGCTGGTAAAAAAGTACGACCTGCCGCACGCTTCACACTACGCCGATGCCTGTCACCTGTGCTATGAAGCACGACTGTCTCTTCGAGAGCGATTCCCCAAGATCCTTGGTCCTGACCAGATGTATGGAGTGTTCGAATGAATGGCAATGACTTCATGACCTGGGTTTTGCGCTCGCCGCTGCATGGCTTGCTGAGTGCCAGTACCATGCTGGTCACTTTGAAGGGCAGAAAAAGCGGGAAAGCGATCACCCTGCCAGTCAATTATTTTCAAGAGGGGGAGAACCTGTGGGTGATAACCAATCGCAGCCGGAATTGGTGGCGTAATTTACGGGGAGGGGTACAAGTTGAGGTATTGCTGAGGCGTCAGGCTAAGTTGGGCTCGGCATTGCCTGTCTTGGATGAAAAAGAAGTTGAGGGGCTGCTTGCAAAATATCTTGTCCGTTTTCCGCAGGCTGCCAAGGTGATGGGGATTGGGATCGAGGGAGCAATACCAAATAAAAACGATATTATGCGCGTATCCAGTGATCGCCTGTTCGTAAAATTCACTTTATTGGGTTAAAACCAGGAAAATAGGCAGGATTCCGAAGCCAAGGCAGGCCACAATTCCCAGAATGAAGAACACCAGGCAGGCCGGAAGAATCCGCTTTGTAAGGCTCCAAAGAGCAAACAAGTTCCATGCACCTAACGCGATCGGCTGGGTCTTCCTTAGGATTTCAGGGGCATTGATTTCCAAATGGGTTCCGGTTATTTTTTCTGATGCAGGCTGAACAACTTTTGGTTTTGACCTTGTCTGCAGTGCGTCAGGAATGGTCAACATGATTCCGCAGTATGTGCAAGCCATGCGCGAAGTTCCGGCTTCTGGTTCGTTGGGTCCGCCGCAAGCGATACATGAAAAAGATCTTTGGGTCATGGGTCCATTATAGCAACATCTGTGTTCCTGATCGAAATACGGATAATTTGAGTGATTTTTTACTTGAATTCCCGACCGAATAAAGTTAAAATGCTTAATTGGAAATGCACATTGCAGCGAGGTTGTGTTAACCAAGGTTTTTAATTACCGTTTAGTGAGGAGACGTCATTTGACGTTTGATAACGCGATACTGGTAATCAAGGGCGATATTTATTCAAGTATTTTTTGGGATGTGTAAAATGAAAAAACTTTCAACGCCTTCCCGCTTCATTCTTATAATCATCGGCGGGTTGTTCGTTTCCGAGATGATCTCCATGAGTTTTATCGGGGCGATAGATCATGACTCATATCTTCTTCTATCAATCATTGATTCAACTTTAATGGTTTTGCTGGCAACGCCGTTATTATATTATTTTTCCCTCCGTCCGCTTTTGCAGGTGATCTCAGAGCGTGAAGCAGAGATCACTCAACGGAAGCAGATTGAAAGCCAGCTTCGCATTCAGACCAAGGCATTGGAGACCGCCGCGAATGGGGTGGTGGTCACTGACAAGGAAGGTAAGATCCTTTGGGCGAATCAAGCCTTCGCTCGTATGACCGGATATAGCCTGGAAGAAGTGGTCGGCAAAAAGCCGGACTTCCTAAATTCAGGTACGCACGACTCGGAATTTTTTAAGAGACTTTGGGGAACGATCCTGGCCGGGGATGTTTGGTATGGTGAAGTAACAAATCGGCGTAAGAATGGCGACCTGTGTATTGATGAGCAAACGATCACACCTGTTTTTAATTCCGCCGGCGAGATCGAGAATTTCATCGCCATTCAGCAGGATATTACAGATCGTAAGCGGGACGAGATCGCTTTGCGTGAAAGCGAAGAAAAGTTCCGCACCTTCGTAGATTGGACCTATGACTGGGAAGCCTGGCTTGACCCTGAAGAACGGATCGTGTACACCTCGCCTTCATGCGGTCGTATCACAGGTTTTAGCCACGACGAATTTATCCGTGATGCAGATCTGCTGATCCGTATTGTGCATCCTGAAGATCGGAAACTGTATCAAGATCATCAGGATCTGGTTCATAATGAGATGGTCGGCCCGCTTAGTACCGAATTCCGTATCATCGCAAAAGATGGGCACGAGCGCTGGATCGAACACAATTGCCGTCCGCTCTATGGGCGGGACAATCGTTACCTTGGGCGCCGTGTAAGTAACCGGGATATCACCGAAAGAAAGAACGCGGAAAAGACGATCAAGGAACG
>JAGNWT010000070.1:7536-19824 GCA_017985935.1 Anaerolineales bacterium
GGCACGAGCGCTGGATCGAACACAATTGCCGTCCGCTCTATGGGCGGGACAATCGTTACCTTGGGCGCCGTGTAAGTAACCGGGATATCACCGAAAGAAAGAACGCGGAAAAGACGATCAAGGAACGCGAGCAAAAAGAACATATTCTTACGACAACCATTCATTCTATGCAGATGGATATTGCGCGCGATCTGCACGATACTGTGGGGCAGAATATCAGTTACCTGCGAATGAAACTCGATCATTTGTCCGGGATGAATTCACTCAGAGATGATGAGATGCTGGCAGATTTGAAACGCATGAGCGAGGTGGCGAACGATTCTTATGACCTCATCCGCGGAACGCTTGCTGTTCTTCAATCTGAAAATTCCGCCGACCTTGCGCGCCTGTTCTCCCGCTACGCTTCCCAGATCGAAGAACGATCTTCCTTCAAAGTGAGTTTTTCCAGCAAAGGCGTGCCAAGCCAGTTCTCTGCCAAGCGCATGCGTCAATTATTTTACATCTACCGTGAAGCGTTGAACAACATTGAGAAGCACGCCGAAGCCAGCGAAGTATCGATCGAGCTTGCCTGGAACCACGATCACCTTTCTTTGAACATTTCAGATAATGGCTGCGGGTTCGATACTATGAATAACATCAAACGTGGTGGAAGTTATGGGCTGAAGTTCATGCAAGATCGGGTGGATCTTTTGGATGGCGAATTGATTCTTGAAACGTCACTTGGCGTGGGAACAAAGCTCAAGATCAATGTTCCATTAGGATGATATAGTTTTGGTACAATCAGCCCATGAATATTATTATTGTTGACGATCATATACTTTTTCGAGAGGGGATCGCTGCGATCCTGCGCCCTGAGGCGGATATAAAGATCGTCGGGATGGTCGGGTCGGTTCGGGAGGCTGTGGAAGCGGCTTATTCCTCCAAGCCCGATGTCGTTTTAATGGACTTCCACCTCCCAGATGGGGATGGGACGGATGCCACTCGTAGAATCCTTGAAAAGCACCCCTCCTGCAAGATAATATTCCTCACCATGTCTGAACAGGACGAAAATATGTTCAAAGCCATTCGCAGCGGGGCGAAGGGATATATATTGAAGAATATGCACCCGCCCCAGTTATTGGCGGCTATTCGGTCGGTAGAACGGGGCGAAAGCGCCTTATCGGCGGCAATGACCCTTCGTTTAATGGAAGAAATGTCTCGTTCAACCGAGGCTTCTGCCCCACACCCGGTTGAAAACACCCTTACTCTTCGTGAATTGGACGTTTTACGTGCCATCGCAGACGGTTTATCGAACCAGGAGATTGGGGAACGCCTCTTTATTTCTGAAAATACAGTTAAATTCCATGTACATTCTCTACTTTCCAAGCTTAACCTGCCAGACAGGCGGGAGGCCGCAAGTTACGCCAGAAGGCACGGCTTGATCAAGTAGGGATTAATCATGATTAAATAGGCGAGGGAATCGCCTGAAAAAAAGACCATCCTTTGGATGGTCTTTTTTAATCCCGCAAAAAGCTGTACGAATGGCGACATTTTGCTCTGTTTCGACTATTCTATGGACGTTGTAATTATTTTTGGGAAGGGCATCCATCATGGGCTTGAGCAAACTAGATAGTCATTTTGATGTTAGTGGCAAGATGACATCAAAAAAGGTTATCGTTTGGGGACGGGAAGATTTATTGGTTTGGGCAGTAAATTCCCTGTTGATCACGCAAAAAGATTGGATCGTTACCAAGTTATCAAATGAAAGAGGTGTTGACGGTCTCATTCAAGAAGTTGAAAAGACCCACCCAGATACGATCATTGTTTATCAATCTACTGAGAATATCAAAAGTGATTTCGTGACCTCTCAATTACTTCAAGCTTATCCGGGACTGACAGTGATCACCATAAACCCGAATAACAACTCAGTGGAAGTTTATGAAAAGAAACAGATCCTGATCGAAGAGATTTCCGATTTGATATCAGTTGTTGAGGGAACTTATGAACCAATAAGTAAACCATCGTAAGCATCATCATTAGGCATCATAATTTTTTTTGAAACTAAAAAGGAAAACTGCATGAAACAAACAAAATTCTTCAATCTGGTAGTCTCAGCCCTGGTAATGGCCTCCATGATCTTCGGAGGATTCACCCAGGCGAGCGCCAGTGCGCCTGCTCAGGGTGCACCGGCGCCCCAAACCGGAGTGGAAGGGCAAGATACTCAGCCTCCCACGCCTCCGGATCAGATCGACAGGATCACTCCTGCCGAACGACAGGCTGCCGCGGATCTTAACACCTCCCGCGGACTTTTGCCCGGTGTGGCAGGACTTACTTCCTCCACAGGTCAGGGAAATCAGCCTCGCAGCGCCGCTGCTCCTGCGGACCCAAGCGTGACCCCGCATTATTTTGGACCCTATGCCAATTATGCGAACAGCCCGCTTCCGAAAGGACCGATCGGCAGCCTGACCATTGATGATGGCGGTACCGGCTATGTGGTCGGCGACCCGATCAACATCTATGATGTTTATGGAACCGGAATGGGCGCTACTGCTCAAGTTGCAACTGTTGGCGTCAACGGTGCAATTACCGGCGTTACGATCACAGATCCCGGTGCTGATTACAGCGCTCCGATCGTCGTTGCTGACAGTGGCGATGGCAATGCTGCCTTCACCCCTGTGCTTGACCCCAATGCCCTGAGCGGTGGTCTCCGCAAGTTTGTTGACACCCTGCCCGGTCTTGGACCCACAGGCGCCAATAACCTCGGCAATTATATTTCCGTGGGTGTGCCAGATACAACCACCTATGGAACAGCATTCAATGCTTCATTCGCCGCGGATTACTACGAAATTGCCTTGGTTGAATTCACCCAGCAATTGCATAGCGACCTGCCCCCGACCACTATTCGTGGTTATGTGCAGTTGGAAACACCGGTTATTAAGGCGAAGTTGCTGCTTAGCGACCCCTTGTATGTCGGCGTTCCTTTGACCTACCTCGATGGCAGCCCGATTTATTATCCCGGCACCACCGATCAGGTCATTGCGACCGACGAACCGCGTTACCTGGGTGCGACCCTTGTTGCGACTCAGGGAACCCCCATCCGCATTAAATTCTACAACTTCCTTCCTACCGGCGCTGGCGGTGACCTTTTCATTCCTGTGGATGAAACCGTCATGGGCGCAGGCGAAGGCCCGTTGACCACTGGCGGCGCGGATTGTAACCGTGACGTTGCTGACTGCGAAAAGTACACTCAGAACCGCGCCACCCTTCACTTGCATGGTGGTTTGGTCCCGTGGATCAGCGATGGTACACCTCACCAGTGGGTGACCCCCGCCGGCGAGAACACTCAATACCCCAAGGGTGTGAGCGTTGCTTATGTGCCCGATATGCCGAACCCCGGCGATGGCGCTCTGACCTTCTATTACAACAACCAACAAAGCGCCCGCTTGCAGTTCTATCACGACCATGCTTATGGCATCACCCGCTTGAACGTGTATGCTGGCGAAGCGGCTGGTTATGTGGTCACTGATGTGGTCGAACAGGATCTGATCAACGGAACCAACGACTCCGGCGTGAATCCTGGCCATTGGCAAGTTCTTCCTGGCATTGGCGTTCCCCTTATCCTTCAAGATAAGACCTTCGTTGATGCGACCACGATCGACGCCCAGGACCCGACCTGGAAATGGGGAACCGGCTTGGTTGATCCCTCCACCGGTCGCCGCACACCGAATACCGGTGATATGTGGCTGCCCAGTGTTTACATGCCCATTCAGAATCCGTGGGACCCCGCAGCTGGCGCGAATGCTTTTGGCCGCTGGCAATACGGACCCTGGTTCTGGCCCCCCACGGAAAATATTCTCCATGGACCGATCGCGAACGAGTACTATGACCCGGCTTGTAACCCGGCTCTGACTTGGTGCGAACCCCCGATGCGCCCGGATATGCCCACACCTTCCATGGGTATGGAAGCCTACATGGATACTTCCATGGTCAATGGTGCAGTTTATCCGTATGTTGAAATTCAGCCTCAGGCTTACCGCTTCCGCATTTTGAACGCTGCCAATGACCGCTTCTATAACCTGCAGATGTACGTGGCTGTGGATGCGAATGGCGTCGCTTGCGATGTAAACACCAACCCCACCCCGGCAGCAGAATCGACCGGCGTGGCCTGTACTGAAGTTCGCATGGTCGATGCTCTTGCGAATCCGAATTTCCCCACCTGGCCTGCTGATGCTCGCGAAGGCGGAGTTCCCGATCCCACCCTTTCTGGTCCTCAATGGATCCAGATCGGTACTGAAGGCGGCTTCCTGCCCTCACCTGTTACTATTCCCAATCAGCCGATCTCCTGGCA
The DNA here is from genome assembly GCA_017985935.1 of Anaerolineales bacterium. Lineage (GTDB taxonomy): Bacteria > Chloroflexota > Anaerolineae > Anaerolineales > Villigracilaceae > Villigracilis. The sequence goes on from JAGNWT010000070.1 coordinate 11,864, forward strand.
GAGAAATCCCGGTTTCTTCAATGCTGGTAACGTGCTTGATCACTCCCTGCTCCTTGGCAACGCCGAGCGCGCTGATGTGATCGTGGACTTCTCCGCCTATGCCGGTAAGACCATCATTCTTTACAACGATGCTCCTACCGCCTTCCCCGCGCTTGATCCGCGCTATGACTACTACACTGGCAATCCTTCTCAGATGGATTCCGGCGGCGCGCCCACAACCCAGGCTGGTTATGGCCCCAACACCCGCACGGTCATGCAGATCCGCGTTGCGAACACAGCGCCTACTCCGTATAACCTGAATAACCTGAACTATGTGTTCTCTCACGATGACGGGCTGAATAAGCCGAGCGTCTTTGAAGCCAGCCAACCTGACATCATCGTCCCGCAAGCTGCTTATGCATCTGCGTATGGCAATAGCTATACCTCCCCCACTGATGCCACCCAGTATGCGAAGATCACAGATCGCGCCATGACCTTCACCCCCATGGGTTCGACGACACCAGTGACGGTAAACTTTGAAGAGAAGGCCATCCACGATGAAATGGGTGCCTCCTATGACATTGAATTCGGTCGTATGAGCGGTAACCTGGGTCTTGAATTACCCGGTACCAATAACCTGAACCAGAACATCATTCTGTATGGCTATGCAACTCCTCCAGTGGACTTCTTCTCCTACGCCCCTGGAATTTCCCAGCTAGCCACACTTCCAGATGGAACAACCCTTTGGAAGATCACCCACAACGGCGTGGACACCCACCCCATCCATATCCACTTGGCGAATGCCCAGTTGGTCAACCGCGTCGGTTGGGACGGCCTGATCATCCCGCCGGATGCCAATGAATTGGGTTGGAAGGAAACCATCCGTATCAATCCGCTCGAGAGCACGATCTGGGCTGTTCGACCTGAACTTCCTGTTCAGCCCTTCGATATCGTCAACAGCGAACGCCCGATCGATCCGACCTACCCCATTGGTGTAGACCTGATGGGCCCTCCCGGAGGATTCATTGACCCGGCTCTCAACGCTGTGAATGTCCCCAATCACGTGATCAACTACGGTTGGGAATACGTCTGGCACTGCCATATCCTGAGCCATGAAGAAATGGATATGATGCACTCCCTGGTCTATGCCATCACACCTGCCGCCCCCTCAGGGCTGACAGCAAGCGGCGTGGCCGGAACTGTGGACCTCTCCTGGACGGATAACTCGGTCAACGAGACTGACTTCACCGTTCAAAGGTCGCAAGACGGCACCACTTGGACCGATATTGTTGTTCCGTCTGCTACCGGCCCTGCCAAAGGCGGCACGATCAACTATGCCGACACTACGGCAACTCCAGGTGAACTCTACATCTACCGTGTTCTGGCTACCAACATCGTTGGTGACAGAATGGTATATCCCGCCGCGGTTGGTTTCCCGACCGTCACAAGAAGCTCGGCTGCCTCAAATACGGTTGCCAACCAGCTCGGTGTGATGTCCATCCTGCGCGCCGACGCGAACCCGACCAACGCTGCAAGCGTGGACTTTGATGTCACCTTCTCACAAGCTGTGACCGTGGACATGGTCGGACCTGACTTCACTGACTTCGCTCTGACCAGCAGCACTGTCACCAGCCCCTTCATCACTGCCATCACCGGCTCTGGGTCTGCTTACACCGTGACCGTGAACACCGGTACTAACAGCGGTATCCTCGATCTGGACATGGTCAATGCCTCCCTCGGCGGACCGTTCACCACTGGTGAAGTCTATACTGTCGAAAAGGCCGCCCCCACCGTGGTTTCTGTCGTCCGCACGGCTGGCTTCGCCAACCCGACCAATTTGAGCGGCGTCAATTTCACTGTGACCTTTGACAAGGCTGTGACCGGCGTCGATGTGGCTGACTTTGCCACTTCCGGCACCATGCCCGCCGCCTCTGTTCTCTCTGTCGCTGGTTCCGGCACAACCTACACCGTCACTGCCGTTACCGGCGTTGGCAATGGAACCCTTGGCTTGGATGTTTTGAACAATGGTTCGGTTGTGAATTCCACTGGCACCCCGTTGGATGCCGGCTTCACTGGTACCGAGTTCTATACGGTTGATACCGTTCCGCCGACAGTGGTCTCCAGCACACGCGTTGATGCCAATCCCACAGTGCTCAGCTCAGTTCGCTTCACCGTCACTTTCTCTGAAGCTGTCACCGGCGTGGACACCCTCGATTTCGGTTTATACCCGACCGTGACCGGAGCTAAGGTCACCAGTGTTACAGGAACGGGCACGACCCGAACCGTGACCGTCAACACCGGCACCGGTGGAGGCACCTTGCGCTTGAACGTTCAGGATAACAACTCCATCAAGGACGCTGTCAATAATTCCCTGGGCGGCACGGGCACACAGAGCTACTCTGCTGGGCAGTCTTACACAGTGCGCACGGGTAACTTCCAAAAACTGAGCCCCGCCAATTTGGCGACAGGCGTTATCTTGAACCCGACCTTGAGTTGGAATACCAGCAATACAGCCACTTCTTACGAGTACTGTATCGATACCACCGCCGGCACAACTTGTGACAGCGTGGCCGGTTGGGTATCTGTTGGCACCAATTTGTCGGTCAACTTATCGAACCTGACCTCCAATACCACGTACTACTGGCAGGTGAGATCCAACTTGGCTAGTTCGGCTGTTATCAATGCCAATAATGCCTGGTGGTCGTTCACAACGATGGGAAATGTTGTACCTGGAGCTTTTGCCAAGTCTGCTCCTGTGACAGCCTCTGTTGGAGTACCGACTACTCAGGTCCTCAGTTGGGCGGCCGCTACTTCTACCGACCAGTACGAGTATTGTATCGATACCACCCCCGGTACCACCTGCGATAGCGTTGCGGGTTGGGTTTCCACAGGGCTTAACCGCACCGTGGCTCCCGCTGGGCTCGTACGCGGAACCAAGTATTACTGGCAGGTGCGTGCTGTGAATGTCTACGGCACAACCGAAGCCAATGCTGGAACCTGGTGGACGTTCTCTACAGTACCTGGTACCTTCCAGAAGTTAAGCCCGACGAACGGTAAAACCAACGTTTCTTTGAACACAGCCATTAGTTGGAACGCCAGCACGGGCGCAACCTCCTACGAGTACTGCATTGACACGACCGCGGGCTCAACCTGCGATAGTGTGGCCGGCTGGGTCTCTACCGGAACTACACGAACCGTGAACTTGGTTGGTCTGAACCCCAATACGACCTATTACTGGCAAGTCAGGTCTGTATTTGATGGCGGCTACACCTATGCCAACAATGCGTGGTGGTCGTTTAGAACGGCTCCGTAGGTTCAGTTCACATCAACAAGATTAGTTTTGAATAAAGTTCGCCCCGAAGAAACTTTTCTTCGGGGCGAACTTAATATTATTGTGTAACTTGAAAATACTATGTTGGAATTATTGAGATAGTCTCTATAATTGATGTATGAATTTAGCACTCAGATATAATAAGAAGAGCGTAATTGATATTGACGTGTGTTTTAAAAATTGCACAGTCATGCCGGGATAATTTTCTAGTGTTAAGTTTTGTCATTTTTATTTTGTGAGTTGGTATTTTGCAATCTTTATTCGCTCAATTAATTAAGTATAAAAAGAACCGGGTAATACGTAATTCATTTTACGGGTTTATTCAGTTTGTAATCCCCTCTATCTTGCTGTTGGTTACAACACCCATACTTATTCATAGAATGGGGGCAGATGCCTATGGTTTGTGGATGCTTGCCACAACCGCCTTGGGTTTAATGGGCATTGTGGACTTTGGGTTGAGCACATCAATTTCAAAGTTTGTAGCAGAATTTGTGGGAAGTGGCGATACAGATGCCTTATCTGTACTTGTGCTCGGCGGATTGTCTGTGTATATCCTTCTCGGGGGCGGGTTGATCATTCCACTATATTATTATGCGCCAACTTTTTCTCAAATATTTAAACCCTCTGAAACCATTTCTGCCGAACAGATCGGACAGGTTATTCGTATTATGTCTTTTGGCTTTTTGCCGCTCATGGTTCGTACTGGCGCCCTGGCAGTTCCAGTAGGACTGCAACAATTTGAAGTTCTTTTGGTGGGGATTGTCTATCAAATTCTTAGTTATGGAGTTGCGCTGCTTGTTACTCTTTGGGGCGGGTCAGTTGAGCAGGTGGTGATTGGAACGGTTGTTGTTTTGTGGGCAACTGCGTTGTGGAGTTTGCGAGTTGCGCATCGTTCCTTGCGGGTTTTTTCATTGCGATTGCATGTTTCTCACAGGGTAAAGGATGTCTGGCGTAAGGTATTTTCATTTTCTTTGATGTCAGGCATTTCAGGGCTGGGAAGCCGTATCTTCAATTATGTAGACCGCCTGGCTGTTGGTGCTGTTCTTGGGTTGGATGCTGTTGCTTATTATTCCATTATCGTTAGCGTGTCTTCCAAAATACTACACCTGAGTAGTTCATTAACGGGTACCCTTATGCCTGCTGTCAGTTCTTGGGCGGCCTCCGGGCAGACACATCGGGTTCGCCCCAATTTTTACCGGGCTTTTCTTTTGATCTTGATCATGAATTTTCTTGTTTGCATCTTTTTATTGTTGTTTTCAGAGCCGCTGTTAAAACTTTGGATTGGAGAAGATTTTACGAGAAAGGTTTTGTTGCCGTTTCGAGTTTTGGTTTTAATCTATTCCTTGATTTCTATAAACACTCCATCCTACTTTGTTGCAAATGGATTGGGTCTTCCATATTTGAATGCTATATCGTCAACTTTGGGTGGTTTGTTGACGGTTTTATTGATATTTATTTTCGGACCTTATTGGGGGCTGACCGGTGTTGCTTGGGCAAATTGCGGTTATTTCAGTACAATGATTCAGACAATAGGGGTCTTTTATAATTTACAGAAAGCTGGTCGTAAACTGGAGAGCAATAATGAGTTTTAAATTTGCATTTGAGAAGTTTGTAAATCTAATTTTTAAGATCGTATTGCCGATAATTGAGAATAAGATAACGGTTTCATTAACTTACATGATCCGCAGAGCTATTTGGAACACAAGACTTAATTCTCTGGGAAGTGATACGGTTTTGTACCCTAATATTGTTATCCATAATCCAGGTAGAGTTGCCATAGGTAATGATTGTGCGATCGCAGAATTTGTGCATATTTGGGGTGGGGCAGGGGTGACCATAGGAGACAACGTTATAATTGCGTCTCATGTGGCGATTACATCTACAACACATTCTCCAAAAGAAAATGTGATTAAAGATTCTGTTATAAAAAAACCTGTTGTCATTGAGAAAAATGTGTGGATTGGAACCCACGCAATAATTCTTCCCGGCGTGACCATTGGAAGCGGTTCGGTTGTTGCGGCGGGTGCTGTTGTCAATAAGGATGTGCCACGCAATGTAATTGTCGCTGGTGTTCCCGCAAAAGTTAAGAGTCATATTGAAAGAAACTCAATATAGGATCATTATTCATGAAAAATTTGGATGGGGCTGTGAATTTTCGAGAAATAACCTGCCCTTCCTGCCAGGGGGGATATCTCAAGTCAATTGGCAAGATCCCGGATAGCGATTTTTTTGCCGGAAAACAATTATCCATTAAAATTCCGGGTGGAAATTTATATAAATGTCATCAGTGTGGACTTTTTTTTCGATATCCAAGGTTGGTAAAGAACGATGCAGATAAACTGTATCAATTTGCAGATTCAACACATTGGAAATATCGGAATAAAATTCGTAATGATTGGCTATTAGCGAATACCTTCCTGGAAAATATAAAAGGTGGGGGGGCTATATTGGATGTTGCTTGTTGGACCGGCGGATTTCTTTCCAAGCAACCTGATCAATGGACAAAGTTTGGTATTGAAATTAATCAGGAAGCTGCTGTGGAAGCAAGAAAAAATGGAGTGGACATTATTGGGAATGACATTTATAAGGCGAATCATCAATTTGCAGGTTACTTTGATGTGATAACTGCGTTTGATATTATTGAGCATGTGGACGACCCGGTGGAATTTGTTAAAACTTTACTTGCGTATGCCCGTCCAGGAGGCTATATTTTTATTGGAACCGGAAATACAAATGCCTGGGCTTGGAAGCTAGCTAAAAACCGGTATTTATATTGTTGGCAACCTGAGCATATATCATTTTTTAATAAGCAATGGTTTCAGTATATGCAAAAAGAACTGGGCTATATCATGGAGGAGGCTAGGATTATCTTTCATAATCCACCACCTTTCTTTGTTTACCGTGCACTTCAGTTTATAGCCAATATCTTTTATCTTTTTGCACCTTTATGGTTTCGGAACGTCAGACGATTGTGGTGGAAGGTCGTGAAACGGACTCAAAGGATGGTGGACGATTTTCCGCCATCCTGGATAACAAAAGATCATTTGTTTGTAGTCCTAAGAAAGGCAGAGTAGGAATTATTTATGTGGACAAAAATGATTATTCTATTCATTAGTAGAAATTTACCGTTATGACAGAAATATCTACTCACAAGAATATCTCCGTTACTATAAAGTCAAGTACCAATGAGACGCCTTTGCATGTTGTAGCGTTCGTATTAGGCGTGCTCTCTGCTTTTTATGTGCGATTCATCGGACAGTTGTATATTTCAGAAATACTTTTCCTTCTTTTGGCAATTCTTCTCTTTCACAGACGAAAACAAGCGCTTCAGAACCCCTATGTAAAGAATATCCTTGCTTATGGTGTCATCTGGTTTCTTGCTCAAGTCATCGCGGATCTTTATCTTTCCACACTCTCAACAGATGCCTGGCGCGGTTGGGCGTTGATTTTTTTCTCAATGGCCGACTTTCTTGGGCTCTATCTTTTGGTGTTTCCAAATCCCCAACGCCTTGGGTTGTACTCGGTGGGTTTTGCATCGGGACTGATTCTTCAAACCATCATTGAACCGGGATATTTATTTGCCCAGCAGTTCTGGAAGTTTGGATATGGATACCCTGTTACTTTGTTGATCCTTACCTTTCCTGTGATTGTGTTCGGGAAGTTTACCAGAGTAAAAATGCGCCTATGGGGCATCATTATTTTTCTGGTTGGGGTCATTTCACTGTATTTCGACTTTCGTAGTGTGGGCGGCGTTACCCTGCTGACCTTTTTTCTTTTGTGGCTTAGAGCAACGCGTATCGGAAAATACTTTGCTTCCCGCAGGAATTATGGAAGCCTTGTTATGCTGTCTGTTCTGCTGGTCTTGCTGGCCAATGTGATTCTGCTCGGCTATAACTATCTGGCTCAAAGGGATGAATTAAGTGATTTTGCCACTCAAAGAGAGAGATGGCTGGCAGGCGGAAACTTGTTGAATAATATTTTGTATTCACGCCCCAATCTTATTCCCGCGTACTATGCAATTTCTGATTCCCCGTGGATCGGGCATGGCTCATGGGCGCGCGACCCTTCTTACCGGAATTATTATTTCCAAGCCGCGTATCTATTGGGTACCCAGTTTGAAGAATCTGATTGGCTGCGGGTGGAAAGATTTGTGAATAAGACAGACCTGATCTCACCGCACTCGCATTTATTGCAAGCCTGGGTCTGGTCTGGTATCGTGGGCGCTATTTTTTGGCTATTAATATTATGGATCCTGATTCGTTCGCTGGCAGCCTCTTATACCTATCCAAACCCGCTCTTTCCTTTGGCGGTATTCCTGGGGCTGTTGGGAATTTGGAATATATTCTTTTCCCCATTCGGTTCCACCCTCAGATTGCAATGGGCCCTTTCTTTGAACGTATTTCTTTATTGCCTTCAGTTTGCACGTCAGGCGCAACCTGATCGCGAAGTTAAAAAAATAGATTCATGAAAGTTTCGATCGTTACCCTTTCTTTTAATCAGGGAAGTTTTTTACAACAGTCCCTTCTTTCGGTGCTCGAGCAGGATTATCCGGAGATCGAGTATATTATTGTTGACCCAGGCAGCACGGATCAAAGCAGAGCCATTATACAAAAATATTCAGACCGTATCAGCAAAGTTGTCCTTGAGCCAG
>JAGNWT010000010.1 GCA_017985935.1 Anaerolineales bacterium
CCGGCAAATACATCACCAGCCGTTTGCTTGCGCGCGGCGAAGAAGTGATCACGCTCACCAATCATCCCAACCGCCCCGACCCGTTTGCAGGAAAGGTTAAAGCCTTTCCGCTGAACTTCGCGAACGAAGTGGAACTCATCGAAAGCCTGCGCGGCGTGGATGTGCTCGTCAACACGTATTGGATCCGTTTTGACAAAGGCAATAACACACAGCCGCAAGCGGTGAAGAACACAACCATCCTCGTGAACGCGGCGGTAAAGGCGGGCGTAAAGCGCATCGTCCACATCAGCATCACCAACCCGTCGGCTGATTCGCACCTTCCGTACTTTTGGGGCAAAGCCGCCAACGAAAAATCAGTGATCGACTCAGGCATGAGTTACGCCATTCTGCGCCCCACCGTGTTGTTCGGCAAGGAGGATGTGCTTATCAACAATATCGCGTGGCTGCTGAGAAGGCTTCCGCTTTTTGGCCTGCCCGGCGACGGCTCTTACAAGCTCTCCCCCGTTTATGTGGACGACCTCGCTCAACTGGCCGTGGATTCGGTCTACCGCACAGACAACTTCATTTGGGACGCGGTTGGTCCCGACGAGTTGACGTTCAAACAAACTGTGGAGTTGATCGAAAAAACGATCGGCATCTCGCGCCCTTTGATGCCCCTGCCGCCGCGCCTTGCATTGCTCGCCGCGCAATTCCTCAGCCTCTTCGTCAAGGATGTGATGCTCACCCCTGAAGAAGTGGATGGTCTCATGGCCAACCTGCTCATTTCAAAAGAACAGCCTCGCTGCAAGACCAGCCTGAAAGACTGGCTCGAACAAAACAAGTTCACCGTTGGAAAGCAATACGCCAATGAACTTGCAAGACATTTCTAGAAATAAGAAAAGACCCGCTTCTTTCGAAGCGGGTCTTATTTAATCCAGTGGAACCAATCCCGTGCAACGCGGGCTATCCATACAGCCGTAATATTTCTTTCCTTTCAAGCCATCACGTTGGATCCGCAAGACCATCATCTTGCCGCAGACCGGGCAATTCGGCACTGTGTCAGAGGAGCTATCCACTCGCAGGGCGGCGGTGCTTCCGATCTTTGCCATCGCAGTTTGAAATGCGGTGACCAGTTCGGCCGCGTCATACCGCTCACTCGCGGTAATATGCACCAACGGGATGCCCGCATCGGTGAACAGATCGCTGATGAACTTGTCCGCTTCACGCGCCGCGCCTTTTGAAATGGTCTTCATCACCTCCACGCCAAAAGCCGGCGTCATGGTGGTTGGGTCGCACAACAAAAAGTCAATGTGCTTGCGAAAGAACTTGTTGAAGAAATGCACATTTTCGTTCGGGCGCACAATGTAAAAAAGATCGTTCAACGCAACTTTCGGGCAGATCACATAACGGCTGCCCATCATGGAGGTAAGCACACGAAAAAGAGCCAGTTCCGTAGTTGAGAGGAACGGCTCTTTTAGCCGGTAAGGCAAGCGTTGAATTTCCGCCTTGTCATCAATCATGCTGACATTATAAAGTAGGATTGAAGTACAGTACAGGAAATTACGAACCGCGCATCAATTCCAGCACCTCGGGCTTGAGCGCGGCGTTACAAGCGATCCCCTCGCCGTGATAATGTCCCTCTTCGCCATTCCACGAGCCGAAGAATCCGCCGGCTTCCTTGAGCAAGACCGGGTATGGACCGCAATCATAGACATCCATGCGCGGATCAAGAGCCACCTCAGCTCTGCCCGTGGCCACCATCAAATAGCCGTAGGCATCGCCCCAGGTGCGAAGCAAAGCGCCCTTCCGCTCGAAGCGGTGGACGACATCGCTCATCTTCGCTGTCAGGTGTTGAAAGTCCGAGGTCACCACGCAAGCCTCGGCAAATCGACTGACCGTTGAAACGCGGGCGCGGCGTCCATTCCACCAGCAGCCGAGACCCTCGCCTGCGCACAACATTTCGTCCAGCGGCGGGAAGTAAGCCGCGCCTGCCTTTACCTCCCCATCGATCTCCAATGCGATCAAAACGCCGTACATCGGAACCCCGTGGATAAAGGAAATCGTCCCGTCGATGGGATCCACGATCCAACGGAACGATTTGCCGCTCCCTGCGCTTTCGCCAAACTCCTCGCCCACAATCGCATGACCCGGATAGACCCTCTCAACCTCCGCGCGGACAAAGGCTTCCGCTTCACGATCTGCGATGGTCACAGGGTCATTATTTTCTTTTCGCTCGGTATGTACCCGGGTATTGAAATATCGGAGGGTGATCTTTCCAGCATGATAGGCAAGAGAAGTGGCAAAGTCGAGGTAAGTTTGCAGATTCATAGCAAGGTTTTCAACATTTCCTTTTCCTGAGATTCATTGCTTACTGCGCCATCCAGCCACGCGGCTCGCAGGCTGGTGAGGATCTCTTTGTATCGCGGGCCGGGCAAAACGCCAAGCGCTTTTAGGTGATTACCGGTGGTCATTGGTTTTACATGCCGCCAGGTGGAAAGATACTCAGCCAAAGCGGGCTCGCGGCTCACCAAATGTACAGCGTAAATGGAAACCGGCGGATGTTTCTCAAGCTCAAATGTCCACACGCTTGGATTTCGGCCGGAAAAGGTCGGAAGTGTTGAACGGATATGCGAAGCAGATGTTAAAGCGGTCGTGAGATCAGATGAAAAATCCAGCCGCTGGGCAAGCACAGGGAAAATCCCCGCAGGAGCATCCGTGAGCCAGAGCAAATAACGGACTGTGAGTGGGTCAAATTCATCTGATAGCCGGTCGGGGAATGGATGCGGCTCGACTTTTGCAAGATCGGGGTGAATTGCGCTCGGAAGCCCCATATTGGCTATCCGCAAGATGGATGCGAAGGCATTTTCTTCTGCCAACAGCAAGTCCAGCTCGTGGCGAATGCGCTCACCGCTCAAGCTGGCAAGCACCGCAAGCGCCTCGTTGCTGACGAGGGATGCTGTTGAAGGGTCAAGTTGAAAACCATAGCGTTGTTCGTAGCGGACAGCACGGAAGATACGCGTGGGGTCGTCTACGAAGGATCGCGGATGCAGAGCACGAATGGTCTTCTTTTCGAGGTCGTCCCGGCCATTTAATGGATCGAGCAATTCACTGAAAAGATCTCCACCCAATCGAAGCGCCATCGCATTGATGGTGAAGTCACGGCGGCGCAGATCATCTTCAATGGTGGATGGCGTGACGCTCGGCAAAGATCCCGACTTGACATAGGTTTCTTTGCGGGCAGTGATGAGATCGATCGTTTCGGATGTGGATGGCAATTGCCAGATGGCGGTATGGAATTTGTGATGAGCAGTGAGTTTGCCGCCCATTTGTTTTACGAGCGACTCCCCGAACCGAATGGCATCCCCTTCTATGATGACATCGAGATCCTTGACCGGGCGGCGCAAAAACAGGTCACGGACGAATCCTCCCACCACAAAAGCACGCACATCCAGCGCGGAGGCTTGGGCAGACATGCGTCGAAGCAGATCCTGCTGCTCGGACGGAATCAGGCTCAGGTCAGGAAGGGAACGCGAAGAGGTCATTGAGCGCGTTTGGGGTCAAGCATCTCTGTGAGCCCGTCGCCCAACAGATTCCATCCCGTTCCAAAAAGGATGATCGCAAGTGTGGCAGGAACAAAGACCCACCACGCGGCAAAGATATCGCCGCCGGGTCCAATGACCCAGTTGCGTCCCATCGATAAGAGGATGCCCCAGGCAGATTGCCCACCCAAGCCAATGAAGGTGATGGTGGCTTGAAGGATGACAGAACTGCCGACATCACGCGCAGAAAGCACGATGGCGGGTCCAATGGAATTGGGAATGATGTGGCGGCGAATGATCCAAAACGGCTTTCCGCCGAGCGCACGCGCAGATTGAATGAAGTCGGTGTTCTTGAGGGTGATGACAATGGAATTGACAAGGCGTGCAACCGGCATCCATGAAAATAGAACGAGACTGATCAGGATGGGGTCAACCTTCATCAGGAAGACTGCGAACGGCGGAGGGGTAAACTGAAAGTCCACGACCCGCCCAACATAATCGTTGTTGAACCAGTAGATGCCGCCCATTGATTCAATGGTGATCGCCACGATCTGCTGCAAAAAGACCACGCCTGCCAATGGCGGGAAGGCAATGAACGCATCCGAGATTCGCATCATGATACTGTTGACCGCGCCGCCCGAGTAGCCGGCAGTGACGCCAAAGAGCACGCCGATGACGAAGGTTCCCAACGCCACAAGCAAACCAAAGATCATTGCTTCGCGCGCACCCCAAACAAGGGCGTGATAGACATCGATCTGCCCGGGCAATGTGCCAAGCGGAGCCTCGGCGCTCGGCGGGTGAGGAACCCGATCGGTGGAGCGACCGACTTTCATGAATACCCCTTGCGTGGTCTTGTTGGCTGGGGATAAAACAGGCGCGAAAACGGCCATGATGGTGAAGGTCAGGACGATGATCAGCCCGATCCAATTTTGCCAGCGAGAAAGAAAGAAGCGTAGTCGGCTCATGATTGCAAAACCTCCTCACGCACCCGCGGATCAAGGATGGCTTGCACGATATCCAAAACAAGCATCAGCCCGAGCACCATTACCACGCTGTAAACAGCAAAGCCGAGCGCGGCGGGAGCATCGGGATAACTGCTCATGGCGATCACAATGACCTGAGAAATCCCCGGCAGATCAAAGATGATCTCAGCCACGAAGACACCGGTCACGATACTTGTAGCAGACAATACCATGGTGGTCAGTGACGGGGCAAGAATGGCTCGCAGAGCGTGCTTCCAGATCAAGTCCCATTCATGCACGCCGCGCGCACGCGCCGCGGTGATGTAATCTTTGCTGCGCTCGCCGATCATGGTGGAGCGGGCGATGCGAGCCAAAGTCGCCCAGTGATAAAGAGACAAGGTCACGACTGGCATTGCCAGATGGCGCAAGGAGACCAGTAGAATGTCGAGGCGTCCATTGACGAGGCTATCGAGAATGAGCGAACCTGTGTATTCCACAAAGCCGGATTTCTCCATTTGGAGTTGAGTGGCAATATCCAGCCGACCGGGAGCGAACCAGCCCAACTTAAGATAAAAAACTGAAAGCAGGATCATGGACAAAATGAAGGGCGGCATGGACGTCCCCAGAAATGCCAGGAAGCGAAAAACACCATCGAAAGTTCCTCCGGGCTTCCAGCCTGAAAGCAGACCACTGTATAAGCCAAGCGGAATGAGCAGAAGCAAAGAGAGAGTCGCCAATTCCAGTGTTGCGGGGGTGCGATGCAAAAGCGCAGGGAGCACATCCGCCCGCATGGTGGGGCTGTATCCCCAGGAACCGGTCAACAGGGATTTGACCCAATAGGCATATTGAACGAGGTAGGGTTCATCCAAATGGTTTTCTCTAATAACCACCGCAATATAATTTTCAGATGCCCGTTCCCCTCCCTTGCCCGGAGGAATATACAGGCGGGCGCGCGCTTCAGGCGGGGTCAACATGATACCGGCGTACAACATCATGGTGATGACAACCATGGAAAGCAGCGCATAAAACAAACGTCTGATCACAAACTGGAGAAATGGGGGTAGCATCCTGAACCTCGATCGAGCATCAATTAACTGATTGCTATTTTACCCTGTACTCCATACCCTAAAAGGGCGAAAGTGTATAATCATCACAGCAAATCTTTTATGAGGTGGTGGCACAATGGACGGAAACTTGTACTGTCTGGGTATTTTTGGCTTGATCTTTTTTCTCGCGGCGCTGATGGCTGCCTCACGCGCCGTGAAGGATTGGCAAAAATACCGTGCCAGCCAGCACTGGCTCAGCGCCAATGGGCAGGTCCTCAACACTTATATATCCACGCAGGGCAGCGCGAACAAGGGAAAGTCCCATCAAGTTCACATCTCCTATTCTTATGAAGTGATGGGACAGGGATATCAGGGCAATCAACTATCCTTTGGCTCGGAGGGAAATTCTTACGACACCCGTTCCAGCGCCGAGAAAGAGATCGCCCGCTTCCCCGAAGGAAGTCCCGTTACCGTTTATTACGATCCAGATCGACCGGCAGAAGCGGTGCTGGAAAGGAAATATAACTCCACAGGAGCCATTCTTGCAGTCATCCTAGGGGTGCTCGGCGCCGGAATTATGGTCTATGCCTATTTTCAGCTGTCCTCGCTTGGATATTTGGGATAATCGTGTATAATGTCGGCATGTTTTTGAACCCTAACCCGTCCCCTCGAAACACTTTGTGTAAATCTACCCGGTCTGGCTAGGTTCGCTTTTGTTTGTTCAAACGGCTCCCAGACTTGGCGAGCCGTTTTTGTTTGTAACCAGAGACAACCAAATGAACAGAGATCTAAACCTAAAAGAGTTGACCGCCTTAATGCATGAGTTGGTGAAGTCTAAAGGCTGGTACGAAAAAGACAGCAAACGCCCGCAGACTCCGCGCAACCTGGCTGTATCCTTGTCGATCGAAGCGGCAGAAATACTGGAACATTTTCAATTTGGTGAAGAGGTCAAAGACCGCGAAGAACTGGGGAGTGAACTCGCAGACGTAACCCTGTATCTTTTACAGCTCGCTTCGGTCTCAGGGATCGACCTGCAAGAAGCGGTGCTAAAGAAGATCGAAGTGAATAAAACAAGAATTTGGGATGAAGAAGCAAAAGAAAACAAGTAATAAGTGAGATGACGATGAACATCACAGTATTTGGCGGCGCACAACCGAAGGAAGGCTCGGCGGCTTACGAACAAGCCCGCGAACTTGGCGCGCTTCTCGCCCAAAGCGGACATTCCGTGCTGACCGGCGGCTATATGGGCACCATGGAAGCCGTGTCTCGCGGGGCACACGAAGCGGGCGGACATGTCATCGGCGTGACCTGTATCGACATTGAGGAGTGGCGAAAATCCAAACCGAATCAATGGGTGAAGGAAGAGCGGCGCAAGCAAACCCTGATGGAGCGCTTATCCGGTCTGATCGAAGGCTGTGATGCCGCCATTGCCCTGCCCGGTGGAGCCGGCACTCTGGCTGAAATATCCCTGATGTGGAATTTGATGATCGTGGAATCCCTGCCTCCCAGGCCTCTTATACTGGTCGGAAGCGGTTGGCAGTCCACCTTCGCCCAGTTCTTCAATGAGTTCAATACTTACATGCCCATACATCAGCGAGAGTTGTTATACTTTGCGGAAGATGTAAAAACTGCTGTAGAGAAATTAAAAGGTTAAATGTTGAAGGCTGAAAGATCCAAAACCTGCTACCTGTAACCTTTACCCTTCAAACAAGATAAGAGGAAAAATGGCTGAAGAAAAATTAACCACCCGAGCGGAAGACTTTTCAGAATGGTACAACCAACTCGTGCTGAAAGCAGACCTTGCAGATTACGCCCCCGTGCGCGGATGCATGGTCGTCAAACCCTACGGCTGGGCGCTGTGGGAAAACATCACTTCCTGGCTTGACGCCGAATTCAAAAAGACCGGTCACGTCAACGCGGCGTTTCCCACTCTGATCCCCATGTCGTTCTTTGAAAAAGAAAAAGACCACGTGGAAGGTTTCGCTCCCGAGCTGGCAGTTGTGACCCACGGCGGCGGTGAAGAGCTGGAAGAAAAATTAGCGGTCCGCCCCACCTCCGAAACCATCATCGGTCACATGTATTCCAAATGGATCAAATCCTGGCGCGACCTGCCGATCCTCATTGTGCAATGGGGTTCCGTCTTGCGCTGGGAACTGCGCACGAAGTTATTCCTGCGCACGGCTGAGTTCTACTGGCACGAAGGTCACACCGCGCACGCCAGCTCAGAAGAAGCCAAAGAGGAAATGTACCGCATCCTCGATATTTACGAACGCTTCTGCTACGAACTTGCCGCCATCCCTGTCATCAAAGGGACGAAGAGCGAGACGGAGCGATTCGCAGGCGCTCACACCACCACATCCATTGAAGCGATGATGTGGGACAAGCGCGCCTTGCAATCGGGCACATCGCATTACTTCAGCACCAACTTTGCCAAAGCCTTCGACATTCAATACCTTGATACCAACAACACCCTGCAATACGCCGAGACCACCTCGTGGGCGATTTCTTCCCGCATCATTGGCGCGTTGATCATGGTACATGGCGACGATCAGGGTCTTGTACTTCCCCCGCGCCTCGCCCCCACACAGGCGGTCATCGTGCCTATCTTCAAGACCGCCGATGAAAAAGCCAAGGTTATGGAAGTGGCAGACCGCATCTTCAAGGAACTCAAAGCCGCGGGCATCCGCATCAAGATGGATGACCGCGACAACGTCAGCAGTGGATTCAAATTCAACGACTGGGAAATGCGCGGAGTCCCTGTTCGTGTGGAGATCGGTCCCAAGGACGTGGAAAAGGGAACGGTCGCGCTTGCCCGCCGTGACAAGCCCGGTCGTGAAGGTAAATCCTTCGTCTCACAAGCCGGTCTGGACTCCGCTGTGAGCGGGCTGCTGGTCGATATCCAAGCCTCACTCCTCAAGCGCGCCACCGAATATCGTGATGCCAACATCGTCGATGTGAAGACCTACGACGAACTCAAAGAGGTTGTCAAAGATAAATGGGCATTCGCCTACTGGTGTGAATCACGTGAGTGCGAGACCAAAGTCAAGGAAGAGAACAAGGCCACCACGCGCAACATCCCCTTCGACCAGCCCAAAGAAGAAGGCACCTGTGTGGTGTGCGGCAAGCCATCCAAACGCAAAGTGTATTTCGCGAAAGCATATTAAAGGTATCAAGTGTTCAAGTGTCAGGTGTCAGGTTAAGAGCCTAAACGCCCGACACTTGACACCTTGTATCTGACACTCCTATGCCCGCCATAGATCTCGCCCGCCTCCGCAAGCAAGCCAACCGTTTGGCAGATTTTTTCTTTCTGCCAGACGAGTTCATGAAGCACCTGCGCGAGATGCTCGACTTCTATGTCAACTACACCCTGCGGACAAAAGAGAACGTCGCCCCCGGCTCCAACCTCAAAACCTACCGTACGCCTGCCGCAGTTTTAACCCAGATCGAAAATGAACTGCGCGCAACAGCAGAATCCAATCCCGATTTCACCCTCGAACTGGCAGATACCTTGTGGGAAGAAGGGACTCTGGAGACCTGCCTGCTCGCCGCGTACCTGCTCGGGAGGATTCCTCCGCAAGAAGACAGACTGCTTCCCCGCCTGACCCTATGGACACAACAGGTTCGTGACGCAGATGTGCGGCTTGCCCTTCTCTCCACCAGCCTCTCGCGCTTGAGACGAGAAAACCCCGCGAAGTTCCTCAACCTCGTCCGCGAGTACCTGCACCCCGCCCGGATGCGGACCTGGTCTAATGGCATTCAGGCGCTCATCCCCATGATCGCCGAAACCGGCAACGAAAACCTTCCGCCAATCTTCGACCTGGTCGAGCCGATCATTGAAGAATCTCCTTCCAATCTTCAGAACGATCTCGCAGACCTGATCATCGCCTTGTATCGAGCTTCCCCGAGTGAAACTGTTTTTCTTTTAAAACTAATTCTAACGAACCCCGAGAATCAAATGGCGGCCGTCACCATGCGCCGCATTTCCACCACCTTCCCGCCAAGTTTGCAGGCGGAATTAAAAGAGCTCTTAAGGGTCAAACCGTTATCGACCCTGCAGCCTGAAGAAGAAGATGACTTCATTGTTGAAGAGTTGGTCGAAGCCAAACCAGTTGTCCGCAAAAAGAGAAAAGCAAAATTGGATAATTCACGCATCATCTACCTGCATGGACTTGAAAGCACCAGCCAGAGCGGCAAGGCGCGCCAGTTCGCCGAGAAATTCCCCGGCATGGTCACGCCCGATTTCACCGGCTCCTTTGAAGAACGCATGGCTCAACTCAAACCGATCCTCGGGCGCAAAGGGAATTGGACCATCATCGGCTCATCATTTGGCGGCTTGATGGGAACGGTCTTCACCTGCAAGCACCCCAAACAAGTGCGGAAGTTGATCCTGCTTGCGCCCGCTTTGCTGCTTGAACACTTCGCATCATATCTGGATCTTGAACCTGTCTCCGTTCCAACGGTCATTGTCCACGGGACGGAAGATGATGTCGTTCCGTTGGCTCCGGTGCGTGAATTGGCAGAAAAACTTTTCACTGACTTGACCTATCACATTGTCGATGACGGTCATCGCCTGCACAAAGCTTTCGAAGAATTGAACTGGGAAGAGATTTTGAAATAGCGCAGACTTTTGTCTGCGTTTTTATAATGCGGACTGAAATCCGCGACCCGAAAAGAGAGAACATGAATCAACAGATCTTCTGGCACACCACTGTGGACATGCCCAATGATTCCAGCCTCACCCCCATCCCTGAAAATGTGGACGTGGCGATCATCGGCGGCGGATACACGGGGTTGAGCGCGGCGCGGACTCTGGCGAAACGCGGCACAAAGGTCGTTGTGCTGGAAGCGGAGACAATGGGCTGGGGTGCAAGCTCACGCAATGGCGGCATGACACTGACCGGGCTGAAGGTTGCCATGCAGACGGTCATCAAAGATTATGGGCGGGATCTGGCACGGGAATTATTTCAGTATTCTTTGGATTCGGTCAATACGGTGGAACAGATCGTCAACGAAGAAAATATCAACTGCGGCTTTGCGCGGACGGGTCACCTGCTGGCAGCGAACAAGCCGAAACATTTTGAGGCGCTCAAAGGCGAAGTGGACTTCATGGCAAAGGAGTTCAATCACAATGTACATCTTGTGCCGCCGAGTGAAATGCGCAGCGAGATCGGCACGGACATTTATCACGGTGCGCTGGTGGATGAAGTCAGCGCGGGACTGAACCCTGCTCAATATGTGGCAGGTCTCTCAGGCGCGGCGGAAAAGGCGGGAGCCATGCTCTGCGCGCGAGCGCGGGTCACCAAGCTGGAGCGGAGTCACGACCGCTTTACCATCGAAACAAACAGGGGCTCACTCACAGCACAATCCGTTTTGGTGGCGACATCCGGCTACACCGGGAATGTCACACGCAATTTGCAAAAGAGAATCATCCCCATCGGATCGTTCATCATTGCAACGGAGAGATTGTCGAATGAACTCGCTCACGAACTCAGCCCGAAGAACCGCATGATCTTTGATTATCGGCATTTCCTGAATTATTTTCGGTTGTGGGATAACCGCATGATCTTCGGCGGACGCGCGGCGTTCTTCCCTGAAAATGAAAACACGATCGCGCAAAGCGGAGAGATACTTCGGCGCGAGATGGTGACGGTGTACCCGCAGTTGAAGGATGTGAAAGTGGAGTATGTGTGGGGCGGCACGCTCGATTTCGCGTTCGACCAGATGACGCACGTGGGCGAAATGGATGGCGTGAATTATTCCCTGGGCTACGCCGGGCACGGTGTGGCGATGGGCACACATTTGGGGATGAAGGTTGCCGAGGCAATGCTGGCGGGGGCGGTGAACGAGAACCCGTTCGCGAAGGTTAGATTCCCATCTGCGCCGCTAGGGCTATACAACGGCAGCCCGTGGTTCCTGCCATTCGCGGGGCTGTACTACAAAGTGTTGGACTGGGTGGAGTGAAAATAGAATTGGTGGGGGCAAAAAGATAGGCAAAATTTCGAAAATAGATATAATCGAGAAAATTTTTGAAGAGGCGCAACCTTTTTGCAAATGGTGTGTTTCTTCAACAAATTATATAGAGGAATTTCTTTTTAGTGGTAATTGGGAGCAAGCGTTTGCATTGGGCGTGGCAAGCACACGCGTCAACGGCGTAACAAGTAGAATGTACGATCCTGCCGAGTCACCGCTCCTGTAATCCCTCCGGCCGGATACCCCAACTGCTCCCCGCCGATTTAGAAATGGAGCAAAATGCAAAGATTCCTCGAACTCCACAATCCCCCCATACTTTCAGAAACCTAATTGCGCTTCGGCGCACCATATCGTTGTCTGGCATCGCCTTTGTGGCTCAAACACACAGAGATGTGTGTGCATTTTGTGTTGAACCAAATGCAACAAGGCGACCCGGAATCCCATGGGACAGGGTGAAGAACCCGCCCGGCGTTCGTATCCATTTCCACGTACTCATGGAGTCCACTCCATAACTCGTCAAAGGAGAATGACATGGCTAAGGAAGAACAGGCTCAAGGTTTACCCCGCATTATTTTCGCTTCCGCCGCGGGAACAATGATCGAATGGTACGACTTTTATATTTTCGGCAGTCTCGCCACCGTAATTTCCAGCAAGTTTTACCAGACAGGCACTCCGCTCGGCGACTTGATCGCCTGGCTGGCGGCTTTTGCAGTAGGCTTTATTGTGCGCCCCTTCGGCGCGATCGTATTTGGACGCGTCGGCGATCTGATCGGACGCAAATACACATTCCTTGTCACCATGACCCTGATGGGTCTATGTACCTTCGCGGTCGGCTTGCTGCCCACAGCCGAGCAAATCGGACCCATAGCCGGCGTGATCCTCATTGCTCTTCGCATCCTGCAGGGTCTGGCTCTCGGTGGTGAATACGGCGGCGCGGCTACTTATGTTGCCGAACACTCCCCGAACGGACGCCGCGGCTTCATGACCAGTTGGATCCAGATCACCGCCACGCTCGGTCTTTTTGTCTCGCTGGGCGTCATCCTCACCACCCGCTCCATCATGGGCGAAGAAGCCTTTGGACAAACCGGCTGGCGTGTTCCCTTCCTCATCTCCATTCTGCTGGTTGGTCTCTCGTTGTGGATCCGCTACTCCCTCCGTGAGTCTCCCATGTACGCCAAGCTCAAGGAAAAGAAACAAATTTCCAAGAATCCCCTCAAGGAAAGCTTTGGCAATCCCTACAACCTCAGCTTCGTGATCATGGCTCTCTTCGGCGCCACGATGGGACAAGGCGTGGTGTGGTACACCGGTCAATTCTATGCGCTTTTCTACCTGCAAAAGATCTTCGGCGTATCCCTTGTGGACTCCAATCTGATCGTGGGTGCAGCCCTGTTGGTGGGAACTCCGCTCTTTGTGGTGGTCGGACATCTCTCCGATAAATACGGACGCAAGCCCTTTATGATGGCCGGCATGCTTCTGGCGGTCCTCACCTATCTGCCCATTTACCAGACCATGGCAAGGTTCGCGCCTTACATCGGCAATGCCGCGGACAAAGTAGTCAACCCCGGCTACAGCCCGGTCATGTTGAGCGTGCTGGTCTTCGTTCAAGTGATCTATGTGACCCTGGTGTACGGTCCGATCGCAGCCTTCCTGGTCGAACTGTTCCCAACCAAGATCCGCTATACCTCCATGTCCCTGCCGTATCATATCGGCAATGGCGTGTTCGGTGGACTTGTGCCGATCATCGGCTTGTCCCTCATCCAATCCACGGGCAACAACTTTGCCGGTCTGTGGTATCCGATGGCAGTGGCTGGGATCTGTTTTGTGATCGGCATGTGGAAAATCCCAGAGACCTTCCACATCGACATTGAATCAGACGCTTCAGTGGCCACCCTTGGCGCGCCAAAGACCTCCGGGGATTAGTGTTTGACCTTTAATTAAAACGCAGGCGGGGTTGTGAACAACCCCGCCTGTAAAGGAGACGATTCCAATGAACCTCATCAGTCCGATCGTCAATCGTTGGATTCAGGATGGGAAGAACGACCCCGAAACATTTTGGGAGAATGCAGCCAAGGAACTGCACTGGTTCCGCACGTGGGATAAAGTGTTCGAATGGAATTATCCGAACTTCCGCTGGTTTGCCGGTGCGCAAACCAATCTTTCATTTAACGCCCTTGATGTACATGTCAAAGAAGGTTGGGGCGGACACACAGCCCTGATCTATATGAACGAGCGCGGCGAACGCCGTCTTTTTACTTATGCCAAGTTACTGCACGACGTGGAGAAGATCGCCGCCTCCTTGAGAGGAATGGGGATATCCAAAGGTGACCGCGTCACAGTTTACATGCCCACCTGCCCCGAAGCCATCATGCTTATGCTGGCCGTGGTTCGGATCGGCGCGATCCACTCTGTGGTGTTTGCCGGGTTCGGTGAGAAGGCATTGGGAGACCGCATTCAGGCCAGCGGATCCCGCCTGGTTTTCACATCTGACATCACCTACCGCAAAGGCAAGGATGTTCAACTAAAGACCATCGTAGATGGCGCACTCGAACAGGTCGAGAACAGCGTGGAGCACGTCATCGTCCTCAAACGCGGCAGTGAAGAGCCCTCCATGCAGACCCCGCGTGACATCACCTGGGATGAATTCATTGAGCGGTCAGCCGGACAAAGCGGCGCTTGCACTCCCATGGAAGCCAATGAGCCTGCGTTCATCCTCGCGACTTCTGGCACCACCGCCAAACCCAAGCTGGCGATCCACACCCACGGCGGCTATCAAGTCCACATCTATAGCATGGCTAAATGGGTGTTCGGTCTCAAACCCACTGACGTGTGGTGGTCCACTTCTGATATCGGCTGGATCGTGGGGCATAGCTACATCGTCTACGCGCCGCTCATCGTGGGCTGCACCACGCTCGCCTTTGAAGGCTCACTGGACTTCCCCAACTCCGAATCCAACTGGAAGGTAGCCATTGAAGAATTTTCTGTCAGCGGAGTTTTCACCTCACCCACGGCAGTCCGCTTGCTCATGCGCTATGGCGATCTTCCCCTGAACTCGGTGAATCATGACAACCTGGAACGCATCTTCTGCGCCGGCGAAGTGCTAAACGCCCCGGCATGGGATTGGCTGCAAAATAAAATCCTTAAGAACCGCATCCCGGTCATAGATCACATGTGGCAGACCGAAACCGGCGGACCGGTCTTCGGCAACCCCTACGGACTCGGAATGCTGCCCATCAAGCCCGGGTCTGCCACCATCCCATTGCCCGGCATTGAAGTCGGCGTAATGACCATGGAAGGCGAGGAATGCCCGCCCAACGAAAAGGGCATCATGGTCATCAAGCGACCGTTCCCCGGTCTAACTCCCGCCTTGTGGGGCGAACCGGAAAGATACGGCAATGACTACTGGAGCAAGATCCCCAATGTGTATTACACCGGTGATTCCGCCCACATCGACGAGGATGGATATGTCTGGTTTGCCGGTCGTGCAGATGAGATCATCAAGATCGCGGGGCATCGCATCGGAACCATCGAAGTCGAGACCGCCTTTCTCAAGCATCCTGCAGTCGCCGAATCCGGTGTGATCGGCAGGCCGGAAGAACTGCGCGGCGAGGTCATCTCTGCTTTCGTTTTGTTGAAGAATGGCTTCAAAGCATCGCCGGAACTGAAAAAGGAATTACTCGAAACCGTCCGTCAGGAATTGGGACCGATCGCCGTCATCGGCGAGTTGAACTTCGTCAGCATGCTGCCCAAGACCCGCAGTGGAAAGATCATGCGCCGCGTGTTGAAGGCCGTCACCCTCGATAAAGATCCCGGCGACATCACCACCATCGAAGATGAGGGTTCTGTAACCGAAGCCCGAGAGGCCTGGCAGCAGATGAGAGCCGAGATCACAGGTGGCAATCCGGGTTAATTTTTTATTGCCAGATAAAGAATTTTCCTGTATAAACAACAAAATTCTTCCCAAAGGAGATAAATTATGGCAAAGTCAAAAGGCAAGGAAATGGAAGGCGAAGTCTATTATCCATCAGATGAGGTTGTGGCTCAGGCGCGCCTGAAAGATTGGGACGCTCTGGCTGAAAAAGCCGAAAAAGACCTGCAAGGTTTTTGGGCGGCTGAAGCCGAAGAACTTGAGTGGTATCAGAAATGGGACAAGGTTCTCGATGATTCCAACAAGCCCTTCTACAAGTGGTTTGTCGGCGCGAAGACCAACATCGTCCACAACGCCGTGGACAGGCATCTCAAGACCCATCGCAAGAATCAACTTGCATTGATCTGGGAATCCGAAGACGGCAAGATCGAACGCACCTTCTCCTACTACTCCCTGAATCGTGAAGTCTCGCGCATGGCGAACATCATCAAGTCCATGGGCGTGCAGAAGGGCGAGCGCGTCACCATCTATATGGGACGTGTGCCCGAGATCGTCTTTGCCATGCTTGCTTGCGCCAAGATCGGCGCGATCCACTCGGTGGTGTTCGGCGGCTTCTCGGTTGACTCACTGCAGGGACGCATTGATGACAGCCAGTCCAAGCTGGTGATCACCTGCGATGGTTCCTACCAGAACGGCAAAGTCGTTGAACTCAAGAACATCGTGGATGAGTCGGTCAAGAAATGCCCGTCGGTGGAGAACATCATCGTTGTCAAACGCACCGGGCAACCCGTCAGCATGGAAGCGGGACGCGACCACTGGTATCACGACCTGTGCGCGCTTCCCATCGCCAACGGCAAGTGCGTCACCGAAGTCCTTGACGCGGAAGATCCCCTTTTCATTCTCTACACCTCCGGCTCCACCGGCAAACCCAAAGCCATTCTCCACACACATGGCGGCTACATGGTCGGGACATATTCAACACTCAAGTATGTCTTCGATATCAAGGATGAAGACCGCTGGTGGTGCACGGCAGACCCAGGCTGGATCACCGGACATTCCTATATTGTGTACGGTCCCATGATCGCCGGGGCAACATCCATGCTCTTTGAAGGCGGACCCACCTTCCCGTATCCGAACCGCTGGTGGCAGGTGGTGGAACGCTACGGCATCACCGTTTTCTACACAGCGCCGACCGCCATCCGTGGTCTGATGCGCTTCGGAGAGGCCTGGCCAAACAAGCACGATCTTTCCTCCCTGCGCCTGCTTGGCTCTGTCGGTGAACCGATCAACCCCGAAGCGTGGAAGTGGTATCACCGTGTCATTGGCAAGGATAAGTGCCCGATCATCGACACATGGTGGCAGACCGAAACCGGCTCCTTCCAAATCACCCCGACCCCGGTTGTGCCGCTCAAGCCCGGCTCGGGCACACGCCCGTTCTTTGGGCAGAAAGCCGAGATCGTGGACGAGCAGGGTAATCCCGTTCCGGACGATACCGAAGGCTACCTGACATTGTTGAATCCGTGGCCTTCCATGCTCCGCACGATCTATGGTGACGATCAACGCTACGTCAGCCAGTATTGGTCCAAATACCCCGGTCGCTACACCACCGGCGACTCTGCCAAACGTGACAAGGATGGATATTTCTGGATCATCGGCCGCGTGGATGATGTGATCAAGGTTTCCGGTCACCGCCTTGGCACCGCCGAAGTGGAATCGGCACTTGTCAGTCACCCCGCTGTGGCAGAAGCCGCCGCGATCGGTCTTTCGCACGAAGTGAAGGGACAAGCCATTTACACCTTCGTGATCCTTCGCGCAGGGTACGCACCCTCAGCAGAACTGTCTGAGGAATTGCGCCAGCATGTATCGAAGCACATGGGTCCCATTGCGCGCCCCGAAGAAGTTAAATTCCTCGATAAGCTTCCGAAGACCCGCTCAGGCAAGATCATGCGCCGCGTGTTGAAAGCACGCGCGCAGGGTCTCCCCGAAGGCGATATCAGCACGCTCGAAGAATAAACGATCAGAATTGAATTGAAGAGCCTGATGTCTTAACGCCGTCAGGCTCTTCTTTTTTTAGAATAGCGAGAATTAATGACAATCGAAAATTATTTACAGGAAGCCAGCGCGCTTGCAACATTGGCGGGGATTTTGGGAGGTTTCGCCTTTTCAGCCGTGGTGCAGCTGCTCGGCTTAGAAAAGCAGAGCAAGGTTTTGACCGCAAGTATCATCACCTTTGCTTTTTCTTCCATGCTATCCTTCTACGCGGTGATCGTGTTTGTCTTTTCACTGGCGGCTGCCGCGGAGGCAAATCAGGTGCTTGACCAGCTCGATGTCAGCGGCGCCGGCGGGCTGCTGTCGTTATTGGCCGGAGTGTATATCTTTCTGGTGGGAGTCGCTCTTGCAGGCTGGATACGATCCAAAGTGACAGGGATCGCGACTACAGCATTTGCGGTCTTTACGATGTGCATCACCGGCTACACTGTGCTCAGCATCATCTCATCCCTGCCGGTGGTTCAATAACAAAAGTCATCTTCCCTGAATCAAAAAGAGTCTGCCGCATGCGGCAGACTCTTTTTGATTCGTTCGGATTACAAACCTGCTCGAGTCTTCATCACTTCACGAATCTCACTTTCGAGCGCGTCGGCTTTGAGTTCCAACGCGGCAAGTTCCACAAGCATTTTTTCACCGGCAGATTTATCTTCCAGCGAGTTGATATTAATGCGGACGTTGTATCCCGCGGCGGTTAGGGCTGCGCGAGCCATAGCAAAACCAGACATCGAGTCGCTGATGGCATTCAGGTTCGCACGGCGGACGCACTTAAGAGCCAACTCCATGACCTTCACAGACTGCTCGGAAACATGCAGGGGAATGTGTGCCGCATTAAGCGTGGACTGCACAATGGCGGCATTGCGTGAGGCTTTCTGCTCCTCGGTTTCCTTGGGCATCTTGAAGGTAGCCATCAACACTTCAAATGACGCGGCGTCATCATCCACAGCCTGCATCAATTCACTGCGAAGGTTCTCTGCCACCACCCGGATGGCCTGCATCTCAGCTTCAACTTCTGCATATTTTTTCTTGCCGATCGTCAAGCCGGCAACCATGGAGATCAAACCCGCGCCCATTGCACCTGCGAATGCGCCCGCAGAGCCGCCGCCCGGGGTTGGTGTCGGGGCGGCCAACTCTTCGATGAAAGAGAAGCGGCTATCAGCGGAGTCTGATGCGGGTGCGGCTGGGGAGGCTGAAAAAAGCCTGGACTCAAGGACCTGTTCTTTATCAAATTGATCCAACTGGGTGTACCAGACCGCCGCATCCACCAAAGCTTCCTGAGGGATCAGCCCAACAAGTTCGCTGTGATGAACTGCCACGCCATACCGTTGAGCTTCACGACGAATAAATTCGACTACCCTCGCAATGGGAGTGTCGTGGAAATTGGTCAGGTTCATTGAGATCTGCGCCCGGCCATCTACAAGCAAGCCCAGACCTTTTACATATCGCAAACCGCCCGATGAATGGCGAATTGCTTTTGCGATCTTTTTGGCGATATCAACATCGTCTGTGGTGAGATAGACATTGAACGCGATCAACGGATTGCGGGCGCCGATGACAGTTGCACCGGCTTTGGGAAGTTTAGCGGGACCAAAATCGGGTTTGCGGTTTATGTCGGTTTCGATCTCTGATTTGAGACCCTCGTATTGTCCCTTGCGGATATTTTCAAGATTTGTTCGTTCGGGTCGGGTGGCTGCCGCCTCATACAAATAGACGGGGATATTGAGCTCGCCCCCAACACGCTGCCCCAGTCTTTGGGCGATGGCAATGCAGTCTTCCATGGTCGCGCCGCTCAACGGCACGAACGGACAGACATCGGTTGCGCCGATGCGCGGATGCGCACCTGAATGCACGTCCAGGTCAATGAGTTCGGCAGCGGTCTTGATGGCGCGGAACGCAGCCTCCTCCACGCCTGCTGCTGACCCGGCAATGGTCAGCACCGTGCGATTATGATCAAGGTCAGAGGAACGGTCGAGGAGTTTTACATCTCCCACCGAATTGATGGCGGCGACGATCTGATCAATGATCTCAGGTCTTCGCGCTTCGGAAAAATTTGGAATGCATTCAATGAGTTGGGTCATGGGACTCTTCGTTTTTTTAGTTTGGATTAACGTTCAGGGTAATTATAAGGGATGAATGGAAAGTGTAATAATACTTTGGGGGCTTGTCGATTTTCCTCCATGCCCGTATAAATGGTTTGTCGATAATTTTTGAAAACGGAGGAATATATGTCCAAAACCTTGATCAAAGGATTTGTCGCAGTGGCTGGAGGGCTGATCCTTGGCATTGTTGGCTTGCTGGTTGGAATTTGGTTCGGCGGTAACTTCACTCCAGACTTCGCATTTCTCAACGTTCGCGGCTACGAAGCGACCGGGCCCATTGGTTTTGTGATCTTTGCGCTTCTGGGGTTGGTCGTGAGCTGGCGCGCGATGACAAAAATACTTGAAACAAAATAGGATAATCAAATGGCTTGGAAATCTGACTTTGTAACAACGAACAAGATCAACATTCACTACACCCGCACCGGCGGAGACAAGCAGCCGCTCATTCTCATGCATGGTGTCGCAGATGACGGTCTATGCTGGACCCCGGTAGCCAGAGCGCTGTGCTCTGATTACGACATCATCATGGTCGATGCCCGCGGGCATGGACGTTCAGATGCGCCACTGAGGGGGTACGGTCCCGACATGCACGCCAAAGACCTCGCGGGGCTGATCTCCAAATTGCAAATAAAGCGACCGCTCATCCTGGGTCATTCCATGGGAGCGATCACCACGCTCACTCTCGCGGGGACCTTTCCTGAAATTCCGCTCGCCATTCTTTTAGAGGATCCCCCTCACTTGTGGATGAACAAATCAATTTTGAGAGAAGACGATATCCATCGGGCACAGATCCGCAACTGGATGATCTCGGTCAAAAGAAAGACTCACCAGGAACTGCTCAAAGGGGAGCGCGAAGCCAACCCGCACTGGTCCAGCACAGAGTTGAAATATTGGGCAGACTCAAAGCAGCGATTCAGCGTCAACTTGATCGACGCCTTCAAAAACGAGAAGGACCGGTCTGCAGGATTATCCACTTTGCTTTCATACATCACCTGCCCCACGCTCTTGATCACGGGCGACCCCGCGCGCGGAGCGATCGTCACCCCTGAAAGCGCGAGCGCGTTACAGAAATTCATTCCGCAGGCCAAAGTGGCGCATATTTCAAAAGCCGGGCACAGCATTCGCCGCGATCAATTTGAAAAATACTTGAAAACCATAAGATCATTTTTACTTGGCTCAAGCCGTTGGGCATGATCTTTGGTCTCGCGGCTCACCAGGTAAAAGCGGATATAATCTCGGCGCCATGAATAAACCCGAATATAAACTTATGATCTTTGACTGTGACGGCGTGCTGGTGGATAGCGAGCCGCTTGCCAACCAGGTGTTTTGCGAATTACTGACCGAGCACGGGCATCAGCCCGATGTGGCGCAAATTCAAAAGGCAATGTATGGCATCACCCTGCCGCAAAGATTGGAAATGGCTTCGCGCCTTTTCAATTGGGATCCCCCTGAAGACTTCCTGCCCAGATTTCACGAGCGCTTGATCGCGCTGACCCGAACCGGGCTCCAACCTGTAGCCGGGATCCATACTTTGTTGGAAAATCTTCACACGCCCAAGTGTGTTGCTTCCAATGGCTATCGCACCGAGATCGACCTGCGACTGCAAACCTGCGAGCTGACCCATTTTTTTGGCAATGCCATTTTCAGCGGGATGGAAGTGCCCAACCCCAAGCCCGCACCGGATGTGTACCTCGCTGCCGCTCAGTCGTTCAATATCCGCCCTGAAGAATGCATCGTGATCGAAGACAGCATCCCCGGGGTGACAGCGGGCGTCCGGGCCGGGATGAGAGTTTATGGTCATGCAGCATTCACACCAATGGAATCCCTGCGTCAGGCAGGAGCGATCCCATTTGCGAACATGCAGGAGCTTTTGCAAATTCTATCCTGACGAGCCATCAGAATTATTTTCGGAGGGTATATGTCTGAAGAACTAAGAATGTACGTTGAGGTGGGATTTAATATTATTTATCTCATTGTCGTATGGACCATGACCGGCATCATGTCGCTGCGCATGGGCAAGGTCAGCGAAAAGAACAGGAAGTCTGCGAATCTTTTCCGCTGGGCATTCCTCCTGCTTGCCCTTGGAGATACAGGACATGTCGGGTTTAGGGTCGCCGCGTACGCTCTGGGCGGGCTGGAGCAAAATAATTTACTGGTGGGGCTGGGAGCGCTGGCAACAGCGGTCACTGTCACCTTCTTTTACGTGGTCATGCTCTTCATTTGGAGAGATCGATTTAACGGGAAGTTCGGAATGCTGGAATACGCGTTACTTGCCAGCGTACCCATCCGCTTGCTGGTAATGACATTCCCCCAAAATGATTGGGGGAACAGCGTCCCGCCTGAATTTTGGGGTATCTTCCGCAACGCCTTTCTGGTGTTTTTGGGAGTAGGCGTGCTCTATCTGTACCTGCGGGATTCCATCAAGCACAAGGACAGGCTTTTCCGCTGGATCGGGTACTGCGTATTTTTTTCTTATCTCTTCTACACACCGGTCATCCTCTTCGCCCGTGATATCCCCGCGATCGGAATGTTGATGATCCCCAAAACGATCATGTATGTCGCGATCCAATTCCTTGCCTACCGGGGTTTGTGGGAGCAGAATAGCCCTGACATAAACTAACCTCCCCAAAAATAATCAAACGCCTTGCGGAAGATAATCCGCAAGGCGTTTGCGATTCACCGGTCGGTCGTGCTGATTTATTCCTTCAGAACTCCGACAAATATTTGTCCATCGCGGATCTGAACCGGATAGGCTGGAATATCCACCACAGCGGGCATCTGCACTGCCTGCCCGGTTCTCACATCGAACTCCGCACCGTGTCGCGGACAAACAACATTGTGACTTTCGAGCAATCCATCTCCCAGCGGACCGTCATCATGGGTGCAAACATCGCCGATCGCAAAGTACTGCCCGGCGATATTGAAAATAACGATCGGCTTGTCGCCAAGTTCCACGAACAAGCGCTCGCCATTCGGGAGTTCAGAAATGGGAGCGATCTCCACAAACTCCAGTTTTGATTCTTCCAATGCTTTGTAATTGAACATATTCTTTACTCCACCAGATCGTCGCTGGCTTCACCAAGCCCGTAAACACCAGCCTTCAATACCTTGAGAGAAAGCAAGGCGCACTTCAAGCGAACCGGACCCAGGTCAATTCCGAGGAGGTCCAGCACGGATTCCTTGTTCAACTTCTTCACCTCTTCAAGCGGTTTGCCGATGATGAATTCCATCAACAGATCGGCGGAAGCCTGTGAGATCGCGCAGCCATGACCATCAAAGCGGGCATCGGTCACCACCCCGGAGGAATCCACCCGCAGATCGATCTGAATATGATCGCCGCACAGAGGATTGTTATCTGCAAAGGTAATATCACGCGGATCGAGCTTCCCGCGATAGGCAGGGTTTTTATAATGCTCAATGATGACTTCTCGATATAGATCATCCATAAGGAACCTTCTTTGTGTTTGAAATTGATTTTGAAAAGGCAAAGAAAAACAGCGGCATGTGGAAGAAGTGTATCGTTCTCCACTATACCGCTGTAGTATTACCGTCACTGGCTTGGGGGATTTCCTGAACGAAAGGACCGGGCGCAGTCAGGATACTTGTTTCGCTTCATGGAGTCGTCTTTCGTTTTACGCGAAGTATTTTTTGACCTTGTAAATCCCATCCACCAGCATGTCCACTTCCTGCTTTGTGCTGTAAAGATAGAAGGATGCGCGGCTGGTGGCAGGGATGCCAAATTTCTCATGCAGGGGCTGGGCGCAGTGATGTCCAGCCCGCACCGCGATCCCATCCTGATCGAGGATCTGTGCCACGTCATGGGGGTGAATCCCATCGAGCGTGAAAGCTGCTACGCCGCCCTTCTTGTCAGCCGTGGGACCGAACAACTTAACACCTGGAATTTCCACCAGGCGTTCGAGCGCATACTCAGTGATCTCATGCTCGTGCGCGGCAATCATATCCATGCCGACCGCTGTGAGGTAATCCACCGCCGCGCCAAACCCAACCGCTTCCGCGATGGCGGGAGTGCCTGCTTCAAATTTATGCGGCAGGGTGTTCGCGCGGAAGGAACGGAGTTTCACTTCCTTGATCATGTCGCCGCCGCCCAAAAACGGGGGCATGGATTCCAACAGGGCAGCCTTTCCATACAAAACGCCTATGCCCGTCGGTCCGCACATCTTATGCGCGGAGAAAGCGTAGAAGTCCGCGTCAAGGGCTTGCACATCCACTTGCAGGTGCGGGACAGATTGCGCACCATCCACCAATGTGACCGCACCCGCGTCATGAGCCATGCGGATCATTTCAGCGACGGGATTTATGGTGCCGAGGACGTTGGACATGTGCGTAAACGAGACCAGTTTCGGGCTCCGGTCAAGGAGCGATTTGTAAGCCTCCTGATCAAGAACGCCATCTTCGGTCACAGGGATGAAATCCAGTTCAATATCGCGCTCCGCTTGCAGCATGTGCCACGGAACGAGGTTGCTGTGATGTTCCATCTCGGTCAGAACGACAAGGTCGCCCTGCTTGAGATTTGCGCGTGCCCAACTATACGCGACAAGATTGATCGACTCGGTGGTGTTGCGGGTGTAAATGATCTGCCGTGCCGATGCGGCGTTAACGAATTTTGCAATGCGTTCGCGCGCGCCTTCGTAAAGCGCGGTCGATTCTTCAGCCAGTGCATGCACACCGCGATGAATGTTCGCGTTCGATCGGCGGTAAAAATCATCCATCGCCTGAATGACCGATAAAGGCTTCTGCGATGTCGCCGTGGAATCAAGGTAGGTCAATCGCACGCCGGGGCGCACTTCGCGATCAAGGATGGGAAAATCTTTTCTGATCTCAGTTATGTTTAGTTTCATGGAAGATATAAATTCGAGGCGGGCTAATAATCAGGAATGAAATCCCTTTTATCTTTTACGGTTTTCTTGCTGCCAACCTCGCGGATGTGTTCGGAGTTGACCGGATACCAAAGAATGCGGTCGGGAACCATCCAACCGTCGGTTAGATACACGTTGGAGCGGAACTGCACCGCCACCATCTTGTGATCCACCTGCACAACGATGCCTTTGATCCAACCACGAATGCGTTCGCGATTCTTGTCGTGGTCGCAGAATACTTCCACAGTATCGCCCACTTCGAACGCGCTTTCCATCTCAGGCGCTTTCATGAAATCGAATTGAGCGCCGCGGGTCACACGCTTGATGGGTCTGCGCTTTTCGAGCAGCGGGTTCATCGGACGCTTGACGACCGGCACAACGGCAGGCTTCGGAGTCGCGAGCAATTTTGCCTTTGGCGCTTCAGCAACTGCCTGGGGTTGAACGGCAGCCACAGGAGCGGGCTTGTGTTTTGACTCTGCAGATTTTACAGACACGGTCTTGGGCGGTTTCGCCTTGATCGCAACCTTCGCGATCTTCTTCACCGACTTGGTCTTCGCCGCCGCCTTTGGTCCCACCTTGATCTTTGCCTTCACTTTTACTTTCGATTTCACGGTCATAACTCACATCCTATTCTGGATTATAGAGACGCCCTCCGCCTCTTTCTTAACCTTCAACATGCTACGATCTGATCGGGTTTTTCTACCCCGAGAGTTTATCCTTTATCGCCTGCTGAAATCTCTCGCGCACGCCTTCAAATGGGATGCGCTGCATGATGGGGTCAAAGAAACCTTCAACCACCAATCGCTCGGCATCAGCCTGCGGAATGCCGCGGCTCTTGAGATAGAACAACGGCTCTTTCTCCAACTTGCCGACTGTCGCACCGTGGGTGCAGCGCACATCATCCGCGAGGATCTCCAAACCGGGGATCGAGTCCGCGCGGGACTGGTCATCCAACACCAGATTTCGATTAGCCTGGTAGCCGTCTGTCTTTTGCGCGCCGGGCGCAACATAGATCATTCCCTGCCACACCGAGCGGCTCTTGCCGCGCAGCGCGCCTTTGAAGAGCAGGTCGCTTGTGGTATGCGGAGCGAGATGATTCTGCTGGGTATCGTGATCTAGGTGCTGGGTGCCGTCGGTGAAATAAAAACCAGACATGCGTCCCTGCGCGCCTTCGCCCGCAAGGTCCAGATCGGAGAAATTCTTGGTCAAGCGCGACCCCACTGCGCCGAAGATCCAATCGAGGTTGCCGCCGCGCTCGACACGGGCGCGCTCATGCGAGAAGTTCCACACGTGGCGTCCCCATGATTGCAATTCCACAAAGCGCAGGTTTGCATCCTTGCCGACAGAAATTTCAACGATGCCGGCGTGCATGGCGTGACCGACCTCATTGGGTGAAGCGGACTCGTGGACATAGGTCACTGACGCGCCGTCTTCCACACAGACGATCAAATGTGAGAAGTGAGCAAGGTCTGCGCCCGGTCCCCACAGCACAGAGTGAAGCGGAGTTTCAACCTGCACATTCTTCGGTACGTACAACAACACGCCGTTCCCAGCTAAAGCAGAAGCGAGCGCGGCGAACTTGCCGTCTTCGGGCTTGACCACCTGACCGATCAGTTTCTTGAGCAATTCAGGGTACTCACGCTCGGCGGTGCGGATATCGGTGAAGACAACGCCTTTCGAAACGAGAGCAGGGTCAAGGTCTACGCGAGAACCGCCGGGCAGAAGTGTGATCTGTCCGCCGTGCTGTTCGCCCGTCAACGGTTTGAGAAGATACTCGGGCACAATAGGCAGGTCTTCAAATGCGCCGTCCTGCGGAATTTTGAAATCCGAAGCGGGGAGCAATCTCAGGTCAGTGCGGCGCCAGGCCTCATCTGTGGTGACGGGCATGGAAAATTTTGTGAATGCATCCCAAGCCCTGGCGCGAACATCCTTCAGCCCGCCTTCGGGAATGGAATTATTGGTGAATGAAAACTCTTTCGCGGCAGAGTCGCGACGAGTTCTGGTGACTGATACTTTTGGTTTCTCTTGCATGTGTTTAATCCATTGAAAGTCGAAGGTTCAAAGTTGAAGGTAAATGCTCACCTCTCAACCTGTAACTTTCTACCCAATCGACCCTTCCATCTGTAATTGAATTAATCGATTCATTTCCACCGCATATTCCATCGGCAGTTCTTTGACGAGCGGCTCAATAAAGCCAGAAACGACCATGCCTGTGGCTTCCTCTTCGGAAAGTCCGCGCGACATGAGGTAGAAAAGCTGTTCCTCACCGACCTTGGAGACCGAAGCCTCGTGACCAATGGTCACATCATCTTCATCGATCTCGATCGAAGGATAGGTGTCGGAGCGGGATTTCGGGTCGAGCAGCAACGCATCACACACCACATTAGACTTCACGCCCTTCGAGCCTTTGTACACTTTGACGAGCCCGCGGTAGGAAGCGCGTCCGCCATTCTTGGAAATGGATTTGGATGTGATCTTGCTGGTGGTGTTCGGCGCAAAATGCACCATCTTCGAGCCGGCATCCTGAATTTGACCTGCGCCTGCGAATGCCATGGAGAGCATTTCGCCATGAGCGCCGGGCTCCATCAAATAGCAGGAGGGATATTTCATCGTGAGCTTGGAGCCGAGGTTAGCATCCACCCACTCATGCGTGCCGTTCTCAAAAACTTTTGCACGCTGGGTCACGAGATTGAATACATTGGTGGACCAGTTCTGGATAGTCGAATAGCGCGAGCGAGCGCCTTTCTTGACCACGATCTCGATCACACCGGAATGGAAGGAGTTGGTGGTGTACTGCGGAGCGGTACAACCTTCCACATAATGCACCGAAGCGCCTTCATCCACAATGATGAGCGTGCGTTCGAACTGACCGACATTGGCGGTGTTCAAGCGGAAGTAAGCCTGCAATGGCAGATCCACTTTCACACCCTTCGGCACGTAGACGAACGATCCGCCCGACCAGACAGCGCTGTTCAATGCGGCAAATTTATTATCTTCAATGGGAACGACCGTGCCAAAATATTCACGGAACAGGTCTGGGTACTGACGCAAGCCATCTTCGATCGAGAGGAAGATCACGCCCTGCTTTTCGAGATGTTCAAGGATCGAGTGATAGACCATCTCCGACTCGTACTGCGCGCCGACGCCTGCCAAAAATTTCTGTTCGGCTTCGGGAATGCCCAGTTTGTCAAATGTGTTCTTGATGTCGGATGGCACATCGTCCCAGTTCTTCTCGCTCTTCTCGGTCGGCTTGACGTAATAAAAAATATTATCAAGTTCGAGATCGCCAAGCTCGGGTCCCCAATTGGGCATGGGGCGGCTGATGTAATGCTCGTACGCCTTAAGGCGGAATTCGAGCATCCATTTCGGTTCGCCCTTCATGCGCGAAATATTTTCCACGACCTCGCGGCTTAATCCGCGCTCAGACTTGAATACATAATTGTCGTCGCGGTCATGGAAGCCGTACTTGTAATCGCCAATTTCATCGAGGATCTTGGCGTCTTCGTTAAGTTTGGTATCTTCTGCCATTCGGTTCACCGTTTATTTTTCTGATGAAGCCCCGCATCGAGCGGACCTTCGACCTACTACCGATTAAAAGAGATTCTAGGCCTCTGCCGTTTCTTCATACTTCTCGCGCACCCAATCATAGCCGTGCTCTTCAAGGTGCAGCGCGAGGTCGGGTCCACCAGATTCGACGATGCGACCATCGAGCATGATGTGGACGAATTGAGGCTTGATGTAATTCAACAGGCGCTGATAATGCGTAATGACCAGCACGCCAAGTTCGGGTCCAGAAAGAGCGTTTACGCCTTCAGAGACGATGCGCAGGGCGTCAATATCCAGCCCTGAGTCGGTCTCATCCAAAATGGCGATCTCTGGTTTGAGGGCTGCCATTTGCAGGATCTCGGCACGCTTCTTTTCACCGCCGGAAAAACCATCGTTGAGATAGCGACCCGCAAAAGCATGGTCCATCTTGAGGGTATCCATCTTTTCCTTGAGCATTTTTCGGAACTCAGGAATGGGCATGCCCTTATCTTCGGGGTTGACCGCGCGGCGACGGGCGTTGAGCGCAGAACGCAGGAAGTTCGCCACGGTCACGCCGGGGATGGCGACCGGGTACTGAAAGGCCAAAAAGATTCCAGCGCGAGAGCGTTCATCAGGCTCCAGTTCCAGAATGTTTTGCCCCTTAAAGATGACTTCGCCATCAGTTACCGTATAATTGGGATGCCCCATCAATGTGTAAGCGAGTGTAGACTTGCCTGTGCCGTTCGGACCCATGATCGCATGGATTTCACCCTGATTAATGGTCAACGAGAGTCCTTTGAGAATTTCCTTACCTTCAATGCTAACGTGCAAGTTCTTGATTTCGAGTTGCGACATACCTTCTATGCTCCTGAATTAAGCCATTACTGGCGTTTTTATCAACAGAGTGGCATTATAGCAGGGTTGGATAAATATGTCAATATTTATGATATTTTTCTAGTATATTTCACTACGCGCAATTATTCTAAAACGGGTTTATCAATGAATATTCTAGAATTTGCACAGATAAGCTGAATCCCTTTCGCAATGCCTTATTCTTCGGTCTGTATTACACTTGAATGACCTGACTTTATAAAAGTAAAAATGAAAAAAATCCCACTTCAAAAAAGATTTCCCTACTGGCTGATTATCACTTCCACACTGGCGGCAAGCATTTTTTCGTCAGTAAATCCCAAACAAGCGTCGGCAACGAGTGAAGACAGCGCGAACGCTCTCCCATCTCTTCAGACCGAAAATATCGTCTTCGCTGTGATCGGAGATTATGGCATTGCGGGTCAAGCCGAAGCGGATGTTGCGAATCTGGTCAAGAGCTGGAATCCCAACTTCATCGTCACGGTCGGCGACAACAACTACGAAAACGGGCTTGCCGAAACCATTGACCAAAACATCGGGCAGTACTATCACGATTACATTTTCCGCTACACAGGCAAATACGGAGCCGGCTCCCCCACCAACCGATTCTTTCCCGCCCTTGGAAATCACGATTGGGGAAATAACGGCATCAGACCTTACCTTGCATATTTCACCCTGCCAGGAAATGAAAGATATTACGACTTCGTCAGCGGTCCCGTCCATTTCTTTATTTTAGACAGCGACCCCAAAGAGCCGGATGACGTCTCTTCCACGGGCAAGCAAGCCGGGTGGCTCAAGAACGGACTAGCCGCATCCACCTCCACCTTCAACATTGTCATCGCGCATCACGCGCCTTACTCCTCAGGCAGGCATGGACCGAACACGTACATGCAGTGGCCCTTCAAAACCTGGGGAGCACACGCCGTCTTAAGTGGGCATGACCATACCTACGAAAGGCTTTTGATCAGCGACCTGGTCTATTTCGTCAACGGGCTGGGCGGAGATACTCCTTACAACTTCGGCACCACCGTAGTGGGCAGCCAGGTCCGCTTCAACAAAGATTACGGGGCAATGCGCGTGGAAGCGAACAGCGTCTCCATGAAGTTTCAATTTTACACACGGGCAAACATTCTCGTGGATGAGTACACCATCACAAAAAATGTACCCATCGTCAATTCGATCCTCCGCGCCGCCGCCAGCCCAACCAACGCCTCGACCATTAATTACTCTGTCACTTTTTCTGAACCAGTGACCGGCGTGGATGTTTCAGACTTTCAATTGACTGCAACAGGAATTAGCGGCGCATCCGTCACAAGTGTGAGCGGCGCAGATGCGACTTACACGGTCTCAGTCAATACTGGAAGCGGCAGCGGATCGCTCAGGCTGGATATTCTTGACGACGACAGCATCCTCGACGCAACCAATAATCCCCTTGGGTCGTTGGGTGCTGGCAATGGAAATTTCAGCAACGGCGAATCGTACGTGGTCGATAAAATTCCCCCAGTCGTAACTGCCATCACACGCGCAGGCGCGTCACCCACTTACGCGCTCAACGTGGACTTTAACATCGTGTTCTCTGAACCCATGAGTGGCATCAATGTCTCGGACTTCAAACTTGAAACAGCAGGCATTACGGGCGCATCAGTCAACAGTGTAAGCGGCGCAGGCACGAATTACGTTGTTTCCGTCAATACGGGCAGCGGCAATGGCACAGTTCGCCTCGACGTGATAGACAACGACGCCTTCACAGACACGGTTGGTAACAAACTGGGCGGTGACGGCGCCGGTAACGGCAACTTCACCGGCGAGGCTTTCACGATCGATAAATCCATCCCCAAAGTGATCTCGATCGCCCGGTCTTCTCCCAGCCTGACAAATGCGGCAAGCGTGGATTTTGTCGTGACCTTTTCCGCGTCTGTGAGCGGGGTGGACCCGAGCGACTTTTTCGCCGCCACAAATCTCAACAGCGCATCGATCGGCGCAGTGAGCGGTTCGGGCAATATTTACATCGTCACCGCCCTGACCGGGTCTGGGGACGGCACATTGCAGATCAACCTCATCGATGACGACAGCATCCTAAACGAGGCAGGTACCCCTCTGGGTGACTTTGGGAAAGCGAATGGCGATTTTTCAGGCGGAGAAAGTTACACGATAGACAGAACCGCGCCTGTGGTGACATCGATCATTCGCTCGAGCGGGAATCCTTCCACATCTTCCAGTGTAAGTTTCATTGTCACTTTTTCAGAATCAGTGATCGGCGTGGAGCAGACCGACTTCTCGCTTTTCACGAACAGCATCTCCGGAACCTTTATCGAAGGCGTCAGCCCATCCGATCCGTTCTATGTGGTCAGCGTCAACACCGGAGACGGCACAGGCAACCTCCGTCTGGACGTGATCGATCATGACAACATCACAGATCTGGCTGGCAATTTCCTGGGCGGACTCGGCAGCGGCAACGGAAATTATATTAATGGCGAAACCTACACCATTGAAAAATCTGCGCCCGGCGTAACATCCATCATCAGCGCCGGCTCAAATCCTTCGAATGCTTCCAGCATTGACTTCATCGTCACATTTTCAGAATCTGTGAGCGGAGTGGATGCCGCTGACTTTAGCTTGACCGCTCAAAATATCCTCAATGCTTCGATCATCACGGTCAATAATTTTGACCCTTTCTATATCGTCTCGGTGAATACCGGCGTTGGGATGGGAACTCTGCGTTTGGATTTTTTGGACAACGACAGCGTGCAGGATGCTTCGGGCAATAAACCCGGCGGCGACGGAATCGGGAACGGTAGTTTTTTCAACGGGCAAACGATTTCCATTGTCAAGGCGCAAACTAATTTCCCGCCCCCAACCCTGCGTGATCCCAAACGAAATTTTTTGACTAACAACTCAAGACCAGAATTCTCATGGATGAGGGTCCGCAATGCGGCAGCCTACGAGATATCCATTGCGTCAGATAATAATTTCACGAACATTCTTGCCACTCAAGTGGTCAATGGGGTTTCTTATACTCACCAGTCAAACTTAGCTGACGGGATATATTTTTGGCGCGTGCGGGCTTACGGTCCCGATCTTCAGCCCGGAAAAGACAGCGCCAACAACTCATTCATCGTAGACACTTCCCCGCCGGTGGCTCCGGGATTGATCAGCCCTGTCAACGACGCGAACATCAGCGCAAGGCTGAAATTCTCCTGGTTCAAAATCCAGGATGCCACCCGGTACCAAATCGAGATCGACAATAATTCCGACTTTTCAAGTCCTGAATGGAGCTCGATCCGGTCGGAACCAGGTTATCAGATTCTAACCTTCCGCTCTGGCAGGTATTTTTGGAGAGTCCGCGCGAAGGATATGGCAGGAAATTGGGGCGACTGGTCGTTTGTAAATGTCTTCAATATCCGGTAAATACTTCAATTTTCGATAGGATATTTATGATATTTATCTAATATATTGACAATCGTTCATGTCTTGTGTATACTCAAAACATGAAATCTACGAGAGACAAGATCTTACAAACTTTACTTCAAAAGCCGCGCTCCACAATCAACACACTGGCTGAAGCTGTCGGCATAAACCCAATCTCTGTCCGGCATCATCTCACGAATCTTCAGATGGAAGGATTGGTTGAAGGTCAGGAAGAACGCCACGGAGTGGGACGGCCGCGCCTGGTGTATTTATTAACCACAGAAGGCATGGAGCGCTTCCCCACCCGCTACATGCAGCTCACCACGCGCCTGCTTTCGCAAATGAAGGACACCATGCCAGAACCGGTGGTGGCCAAACTGTTCAATCAGATCGCTGAAGACCTCGCCAGCCAGTATTCCAAAGACATGCAGGGATTGAGTATGGAAGAGCGCCTTGACTTCGTCAAGGATATGCTTGCTCGCGAAGGCTTCACTGTTGAATGGGAAAAGAAGGATGGACAATATCAGATCCATGAGATCTCCTGCCCATACTATCAGATCGGCGTTGCCCACCCGGAAGTTTGTACTGTCGATCAGACCTTGATCTCAAAGATGCTTGCCCTGCCTGCGAATAAAGTTCAATGCATTTTGGACGGCGGCTCCCACTGCACCTACGTCATCCAAAAAGCAGATAACAAGAATTAATTTATAGATCAATCAAGAGGAACCATGAGCGAAACAGAAATCAATGAAATCCGCTGGACCATTCACGATACCCACCCGGACAAAGTAAAGAACGCCCGCGCCAAACTTTCTGAGGTGGTGGACCCCGAGATCGGAATGAACATCATCCAGTTGGGATTGATCCGCAATGTTGAGATCGTGGATGGGATCGGGCGCGTCAAAATGATCCTCACCACACCGTTCTGTCCCTACGGACCCGCCATGATCGAGATGACCAAAGCCAAAGCCGTCGAAGGGTTGGATATGCCCGTCAACATTGAGATGGGCATGGAAATGTGGGACTTCTCCATGATGGAAGACCCCTCCGCTTTGGATTGGGGCATGTACGCCTAAAGACAGTAGTCTTTCAAAATAATAAAAAAGGACGCCATCCAAAACGGATGGCGTCCTTTTTTATTCTCCCTTTTTCCAGTGCATCGCGTGCGGAATTTCGCCTTCTGCAAAACCAGAGATGACAACCAAAGCATTGGTGACGTTCTTCGATGGGTTCTTCCAACGATGCTGGAGCTTCGAAGCGAACAACAAACTATCCCCAGGCGACAAAAGGAAAACGCTCTTTTCCACGTGATATTCCAACTGTCCGCGCAGACAAAACACGAACTCATGCCCCGAGTGGACGATGTTATGCGGTCCGCTGGATGAGCCGCTTTCCAAGGTCAGCATAAAAGGCTCCACCCTGCCGGAAAACTGCTCCCCACCCAGTGCCTCGAACACACCGCGAGTAAACGGCATTCGGGTGCGTTCATCAGACTTCAAAAAAACGATCTGCTTCTTCTCGGTCTCTGCGCCGAAAAACGCTGTGATCGAAACCCCCAAGGCATCTGCTAATTTATAAAGTGTACTGACTGATGGAGAGGTCTTTCCACGCTCGATCATACTGAGAGCGTTCGCAGAAAGCCCGCTTTTTGTCGCGAGGGTCCGCATGGAAATGCCGCGCGCCTCGCGAAGTTCGCGCAGACTTTTAGCTACATCGACCGAAGTTGCTTCTCTCACAAACGAATCCATGAATTCCTCCAAGATTGTGTGTAATTATGCTCTAACTAGTCTAATTATACACCTTTATGTGACATTAAACGAAACTTAATATGACACAAACCACTATTGTACATTGCGTCACAATATTATTATATGGATGCAAATATACGTTTATGCACATATAGGTAAGGATACCATGCTCAATCAAACCCTTAAACAGGAAATCTCAGAACTCGAAGCAGATTTTTGCTTCGCCCTCTCTGACCCGAGCCGCATTCTCATGCTTTACGCTCTGAGCGAAAAGCCGCTCAATGTGACCGAACTCACCAATGAGCTTGGGATCAACCAGCCCACAACCTCGCGCCACCTCAAAGTCCTGCGCGAACGCGGCTTGGTACACACCGTCCGCAATGGAACCACCATTACCTATCACCTCTCAGACAAAAGACTAATTCAGGCACTCGACCTACTACGATCTGTTATGCGGGATCGTTTAACCGAGCGTGCAAGCCTGATAAATGAAATCGCATAAGGAGAATGTTGATGAAGAACCGCTTCCCTTTCTGGACCTTGGGGCTGGCCGGCATTCTATTGCTGATCCTCGTTCCTGTCCTTTATTTCCTCCCCCGCTCTCAGGCCTCCAATGACCCCGCGGCCTATCTTCCCACCAAAGCAGTTCACGTGGATCACAAAGACATTGTCAACGGCGAATTCAAAACCGGGCAGGATGTAACCCGAGCCTGCCTTGAATGCCATGAAGACGCCGCCACTGAATTTATGAAGACCACGCACTGGACCTGGGAATCGAAAGCCTTTGACGTCCCCTGGCGCGATGACGATGTGACCATCGGCAAGATCAACCAGATCAATAACTTTTGCATCGGGTCACAGGGCAATGAGAACAAATGCATGTCTTGCCACGCCGGGTACGGTTGGGAACAAGGCAAGGAAACCCAGCAGTCAAACCCCGAAAATGTGGACTGCCTCGCCTGCCATGCAGACTCGGGTTCCTACGGCAAAGGCTTGTTTGGCAATCCCGCCGAAGGTGTTGACCTACTCGCGGCCGCGCAGAGTGTCCGCGCACCCACACGTGAGAACTGCGGCAAATGTCACTTCGACGGCGGCGGCGGCAACGGCGTCAAGCACGGCGACCTCGACGAAAGCCTGTACTTCCCCGATGAATCTCTCGACATCCACATGGGCGGCGAGAACAACATGCAATGCACCGACTGCCATTGGACGAAAGACCACCAGATCCTCGGGCGTATGATCGCAGATAACTACACCATTGACCCCAAGGAACAGGTTTCATGCGAGCAATGCCATGTAGATCAGAAGCATGAAGACGAGCGCATCAATACCCATCTCTCTGCCGTGGCATGTCAGACCTGTCACATTCCTGCCATCGCGCTGGAAGACCCCACCAAGGTCACATGGGACTGGTCACAAGCCGGACA
Organism: Anaerolineales bacterium; assembly: GCA_017985935.1. GTDB lineage: Bacteria > Chloroflexota > Anaerolineae > Anaerolineales > Villigracilaceae > Villigracilis. Next base: position 35,362 of record JAGNWT010000010.1, read on the forward strand.
GGAAGGACGCACCGACGACCACTTCACTTATCTCAAGATCAAGGGTGAATTCGTTTACGACAAGAACTTTGCCCCCACCTACATGTGGTTCAACGGCAACAACGAATACCGCTACATCCTCGGCGACCCGATCAACAACGACGGACCCACTTATATCAACAAGCCGGCTGGCAGCATTGAAGACAAGAACGCCAAGATATTCCCCTTCAAACTGCACATCGCCAAACAGCCGTACGACGTGAAGAACAACTACCTGCTTCAGCCCATCACCTCCGGCAAAGACGGCTTCTGGACCACCTTCGATTGGAACAGCGCCTTCGAACTTGCTGCGCCCATCACCGGGCTTGAATACAGCGGTGAATATGGCTTCACAGAGACCTACATGTATTGGGCTACCACACACATGGTTCAGCCTGCCAAAGACGCCCTGCAATGCGATGCCTGTCACGGCGACACCAGCCGTTTGGATTGGGAAGCCCTCGGCTACCCCGGCGACCCGATCGAATGGGGCGGAAGGCAATAAATTAGGAATTGTGAATTAGGAATTACAAAACACCTAATCCCTAGTTCCTAATCCACAAGGACGAATTATGAACAAATACAAACTCCTCACAGTAATCGGACTCTTGCTCCTTGTCCTCGCCATCGGAATCGGAACGGTCCTTGCCTCGCCTGAGCCTGCTCCTGCCCAAGCGGCATCACCTCTTCATCCTGACTTTGCCCTGCTCGATGCAGACGGCGTGAATGTCCTCGAAAGCAATGGCGCAGTCTCGACCATGAAGACCTGCGGACAGTGCCACGACACCGCATTCATCGAAAGCCACGCCTTCCACGCAGACCTTGGACTCTCGGCTTACAAAGAATCCAAAGATCTGAACGCCGGCAATGGTCTGTTCGGCAGATGGGATCCACTCACCTACCGCTATCTCTCCCAGAGCGGAGATGAGCTCCTCGATCTCTCCACGGCTGAATGGCTCATGCTCAACGGCGAAAGAGTCGTCGGAGGCGGACCCGCCACCACGTCCCGCACGGATGCGCTGTTGACGGATCTCAAAGCCAGCAACGAGAATCCTGAGACCGCAATCCTGAAGAATGGAAACGCATCCACCTGGAATTGGGACGACTCAGGCACAATGGAAATGAACTGCTTCCTGTGCCACCTCGAAGCGCCCAACACCGCAGCCCGCGCAGAAGCCATTCAGGCTGGTGAGTTCGGCAATGCCAACACCGCCACCCTGCTTGATCTGGACATCGTTTCCAAATCTGCAGAAGGCTGGGCATGGAATGCGGCCGCCTTCAACGAAACCGGTGAACTCAAAAATGAGAACATTGGCATTCAAGACCCAACCAATGCCAATTGCGCCGCCTGCCACGGGGAAGTTCACCCCAACGCCGGTGAGCCGCTGACCATCAATCAATGCGATCTCGATTATCCACAGACCGCCACCACAGGGCAGGTCGTGAGCGGACAGCGCATCAACGAATCGGGCGTGAACCTGACCAACAAGAACGATCTCGACCGCTCGTGGGACATCCACGCCGAACGCCAGCTGCAATGCACCGACTGCCACTACGCATTGAACAATCCTTCGCACTTGAGCGAAGTCCAAAGCAACAATCCAGACCACCTTGTGTATGACCCGCGCGCGTTGGAGATCGGCGAATATCTGGAACGACCCGATCACAACTTTGCCCGCGGACAAAGCGCGCAATTCAACTCTGCGCCAGAATACAAAGGCACCATGCGCCGCTGTGAGAACTGCCACGATTACAACAAGGGACATGCCGACTGGCTGCCCTACGTGGAAACTCACATCAATGCGGTTGCCTGCGAAACCTGCCACATCCCGCAGATGTACGCTCCCGCCATTCAGACTTACGACTGGACCGTTATCACCGTCAACGGGGATGCTGTTTCAGCCTGCCGTGGCGTGGAAGGTACTCCAAACGATGTGACTTCACTTGTCACCGGCTACGAACCTGTCTTGCTCAACCGCACCAATATCGACGGGCAGAAATTGCTCGCCCCGTACAACCTCGTGACTTCTTTCTATTGGGTGTACGATGACGCAAATGGCAACACCCGCCCAGTGCGCCTCGTGGACCTTGAAGCCGCCTACCTCGATAATGGCAGTTACGCCAGCGACATCGTGACCGCATTCGATGCCAACAGCGACGGCAATCTCAGCGGCAAGGAATTGGTGATCGACTCTGCTACAAAAGAAGAAGTTGTCAAATCCAAGTTGACCGCCTTTGGGCTGAACAATGTCCGCATTGAAGGCATGGTGCAGCCATACAGTATCAATCACAATGTGACCCGCGGCGAAGATGCGGTCAATGAATGCCAGTCTTGCCATAATGAAGATTCGCGCATGACCCAATCCATCAAGCTCGCAGACTTTGCACCGGTCACACCTGTATTCGATGCGAACAATAACGTCAACGGGACGGGCGACCTTGTACAGGGCGCAGACGGCTCGCTGTATTACCAACCCGATCCCGCCAAAGACAATATGTATGTCTTCGGCTCCAGTCGTGTGAATTGGATCGACTGGTTCGGCGCAATTGCTTTCGCAGGTTCTCTTCTGGGCGTGCTCGGGCATGGGACGCTGAGATATTTCTCAGGTCGCAAGCAGGCAAAAGGTCACGCAAAGACCGAGCGCATTTACATGTACGAACCCTATCGCCGCTTCTGGCATTGGACGCAGACCGCTTCCATCGTCATCCTGCTCTTCACTGGCTTGATCATTCACAGACCGGATATCTTCGGCGCATTCTCCTTCCGCGGCGTGGTGACCGTTCACAATGTGATCGCGGTGATCCTTGTGCTCAACGCAGCTCTCTCGCTCTTCTATCACATCACCACCGACAGAATGCGTGAGTTCATCCCGCACCCCTACGGTTTCTTTGACGATGCCATCGTGCAAGCCAAGTACTACATCAACGGCATCTTCAAGGGCGAAGGACATCCCTTTGAGAAGCGACCGGACAGCCGCATGAACCCGATCCAGAAAGCGACTTACTTCGCCATTCTGAACGTGCTCCTGCCGTTGCAGATCATTACCGGCGCGATGATGTGGGCTGTGCAAAAGTTCCCGGAAATCGCGGGCGGACTGCCCTTCCTTGCTCCGTTCCACTCGCTTGTGGCATGGCTGTTCGGGACCTTCATTCTCGTCCACGTGTACATGACTACCACAGGCGCAACTCCGCTTGAAGCGATGCGCGCCATGGTGACCGGCTACGAAGAAGTGGAAGTCCACGAAGAAAAGAAAGAAGAATCAAAGAAAACTGCCAAAGGTAAAAAATAAAAAGTGTGGTTCGGGTGTGGAAGGATCTATTCCACACCCGAACCGTAAGAATTAATAAGGAGTATCAAATGACTACTCAAGCAAAAAAATCGATCATGAACCGCCCCGAAAGACCATACGTTCACCCGTATTTTGGCGGAGTGGTGTTGGGAGTTGTGCTCTTCCTTGCCTTCTTCCTGACTGGCAATGGGCTTGGCTCTTCCGGCGCAACCAGCCGCATCGATGCGCTGATCGCAGACACCATCTCGCCCTCGCATGTGGATAACAATCCCTATCTTTTGAAAATGGCGGGCGGAGATAAAAATCCGCTCGATGACTGGATCGTGCCCGTGTTCTTTGGCGCGTTGCTCGGCGGCTTTTCCTCAGGCTTGTTCAATGGACGCCTGAAGCTGATGACCACCAAGGGACCCAACATCTCAAATCAGACCCGCTGGCTAATGGCTTTCCTCGGCGGTGTGATCTTCCTTTACGGCGCCCGCATGGCACGCGGATGCACCTCCGGGCAGGCCCTCTCCGGCGGCGCAACTCTCTCCGCCGGCTCGTGGGTTGTGATGTTCGCCATCTTCGGCGGCGCGTACGGACTGGCTTACTTCGTCCGGAAATTGTGGAACTAAAAACAGTTGCAAGTTTCAGGTAGATCGGCATTCAACATTCGACCTCTAACTTGCGCACAGGAGATTTATCATGAACTTTCCTCTCCCCGAACTTGTAGCAGTCAGCGCGGCAAACCCGTGGACATATGTGCTCTTTGGGTTTATCGGTTTCGCTTTCGGCTTCACACTTGAAATGTCTGGCTTCGGCGATTCGCGCAAACTCGCCGCGCAGTTTTACTTCACCGAATTGACCGTGCTCAAGGTCATGTTCACCGCCATCGTCACCGCCATGGTCCTGCTATTCGGCGCGGTCGGTCTTGGGCTGCTAGACTTCAGCCAGGTCTGGGTCAACCCCACCTACCTGTGGTCTGGAATTATCGGCGGGCTCATCATGGGCGTCGGTTTCATCATCGGCGGCTTCTGCCCCACCACTTCCCTTGCATCAGCTTCCACCGGCAAGATCGACGGCATGATGTTCATGCTGGGCGGGTTTGTCGGCGCGGCGATCTTCGCTGAGACCGAACCTCTCTTCACCAACTGGTACAACAACGCCGGCTACTTCGGCCGGGTCACATTGGACCAGGTCTTTGGCATTCCGATGGGCGCGGTAGTTGTGATCGTTGTCCTCATGGCGCTCTTCATGTTCTGGGGCAGCGAACAACTGGAACGCATCATCGGCAAAAAAGACATGAGCAAAGAACCGAAGCTTCGACTTGTCGGCGCAGCCGCCTTGGTCGTAGGTGCAGTTGCGGTCTTCGCACTTGGCAGCCCCAGCCTCGAAGAAAAATACAACAAGGTCAGATTCACCCGCACCGAAACGATCGAGCAGTTGAACGCCGACCCCATCGTCAACACTTATGTATACACCGCCGATGACATGCTCCAAAAGCGGCTTGTCTTCATCACCCCCGCAGAAGCCTTCAAGGCAAAGTACAACCAATCCATGAATCCCGTGTACATCGATGTACGCTCAGAAGCTGACTACAACCTGTATCACATCGAAAACGCGGTCAACGTCCCCGCGGAACGCATGACAGAGGTTATCCCTGTGCTTCTTAGCGAACCGCCTGCCAACACGGTCTTCATTCTCATGAGCAATGACGAAACCGCCGCAGTGGAATCATGGAAGACTCTCGTGGGATCCAGTGTGCAGAATGTGTACATCCTCGAAGGCGGAGTGAACAACTGGATCGCTTTCTTCGGCAAGGAAGACAAGACGCTCAAAGCCAACCCGAATGCGGGTGACGACCAATTGGGCTATCTCTTCCCCGCCGCATTGGGCAACCGCTACGAGTCCTGCTCACCCAGCCCCATCGAATACGAAGACCTCGAATTCGAAGCCAAGATCATTCTGCAACTCAAACGTGATAAGTCCGGCGGTGGCTGCGGATAAATATCCAACAACTAAACTGAATTACAAAAACACCCAAGAAAGCATTTTCTTGGGTGTTTTTCATATATCAGGCAGGTAATATCCTAAATTAGGGAGAAATTATCCATTAATTGTATGACATTAATCACTTTCGTTACAGAAAGAATAAAGTTTAATTATTCTTGGTGGTCTTGCCGATGCAATTCTGCCTGCCAAACCAAAGAGTGGAGAAGAGAATGAGTATTCGCGTTCCAGTTATTGAGGAGAGCCAACCCGTCAATGACTGCCCGGTACAGGATCATCACGGACAACAGGGGTTTATCGAAGGATCGATCCTCACCGACAAGACTGATCGTTCAGCCAGATCAGCAGGGAAATTGTGATCACAAAAAAACGCATCCTGGTTAGCGGAGCGTTACAAAGCGCAGAGTTCCGGCCTTTTGTCCATAGGCTGGCATCGCGCTTTGATCTGCATTGCTGGGTGACCATCACCCCCACTGGAGTGGAGATCGAGATCCTGGGACACGCCTCCAAAGTGGAAGAATTTCTCAACAGCCTGAACATTGAAGCGCCCGCCAAGTCAGCGATCGAATATTTGAGCGTAAGCGACCTCCCCGCCAATACCACCCGCGAAAGTTTTCAGCAACATTTTTACCCGGCATCAGAAAGCGGTTACCACCAAAACTCCATGGCTTTATGTGCCGACTGTGAACGGGAATTATTCGACCCGGAGAACAGACGTTACCTGTATCCCTTCATCAATTGCAAAAACTGTGGACCGCTCATTCCCCTTTCAACTCAAAATGATCTTCAAATGTGCAAAACATGCCGCAGCGAGTACGAAGACCCACACGGACGAAGATATCACATCAAGTCTACGAGCTGCCCGGAATGTGGACCCTTTGCCCAGCTTCGGTATAAATCAAACATCACCTCATCCATTTCAAACATCGACCTGCGTCACTCGGCGATCATGAAGGCGCGCAAACTTTTGCACGAAGGGCGGATCTTAGCTCTAAAGGACTCCAGCGGATTCCAACTCGTTTGTGACGCCATCAATGAGAAAGCTGTGAAAGAATTACGAGCCAGAAAAGGCGGCTCTGAAACACCCTTCGCGTTGATGTTTGCAGGCTTAAGCGCGATCCAAAGTTTGTGCGAAGTGGATGAGCAGCAACGTGCCTACCTCAACTCGCCAGACAAGCCAGCCATCCCTGCGCGGATTCGCCCAAACAACAAGATCGCCCAGACGGTTGCTCCCAATATGGAAACGCTCAACGTGATGCTTCCGCATTCTCCGCTGCATCACTTATTGTTGTGCCAGACCGATCAAACTCTAGCCAAGAACCCGTCTCCTCCCATTCTGGCAGTGGTCAACGCCAACATGCTCGGGGAGTCGGCCATCCTCTACAATGATGACGCTCTGGAAAAACTTGAACTGCTCGCCGACGCATTCCTTTTACACAATCAGGAATTTTTTGATCACCAAGGATAAGCTCCCACATTAGTAATTTCAAAACGTCTGATCGAGATCAGACGTTTTTTTATGAAAACTCCGCAGACGAGTGCAACGAAACCTTTACGAAGCCGTCTCCGCAGTAGGTGTAGACTCTTTCACAGTGCAAAAAATATCACTCGAAATAGAATCCGATGGCGGGTAGAAAGAACGCTTTTTCTTGCAGAAGGAATAAACCGAATGGCTGTCAAATCTACAAAGGCGAAGAAACCCCGAAAACAGGAATCTCCAGATGAACCGGTCTGGACGTACCGCGGTTATCAACTAAAGAGCGGAGAATTTGTAACCGCGATGGTTCATTTTTTTCGCGCAGAGATCCAGCGCGCGAACGTTTGGCGGCAAAGGCTCGACGCCACCACGAACTGGGCAGTGGTCGCCACAGGCGCGACCCTTTCAGTTGCTTTTGGTCAGTCCACAGTGCATCATGCGGTTATCATCCTGAATACTTTGCTGGTGTTATGGTTTCTTTTCATTGAGGCGAGGCGCTACCGATATTACGAACTTTGGAGTTATCGTGTGCGGTTGATGGAAACGGATTTTTACGCGGCCATGCTGGTGCCGCCTTTTCACCCTTCGCCTGAGTGGGCGGAAAATCTTGCAGAGAATTTACTCACCCCGAGTTTTCCGATCTCCATGCAGGAAGCATTCGGCAGGCGGCTGCGAAGAAATTATTTGTGGATGTTCCTGATCCTTGGCGCGGCCTGGGTTGGCAAGTTGTGGTTGTTTCCGCAGGCACCTGCCAGTATGACAGAATTCATTGCTCGCGCAGAGGTTGGGCATATTTCCGGTCGGGTCGTTTTCGTGTTTGCTGCGATCTTTTATTCCATACTTTTTTTGATCGCGCTTGCCACCATCAATATGACCCGCGCCACAGGCGAAGTGCTTCCAAGATTTGGAGATGAGTCTGCGCCTGCCACCCAAACCGGGGAACAAAGACCCACCGGACTACGGGCAATGCTTGTGCCGCGCCGCCGCCGCAGACAACTGCTGGCGTTCATCATTACCGATAAAACTGACTCTGTTTCGAACAGAATTCTCACCGACCTGAAACGCGGCGTGACATCCATGCAGGGCAAGGGCATGTACACGGGCAAAGACCGATCCATTTTGATGTGCGCCTTGACCATTACCGAAGTCCACAACCTGAAGGCCGCGGTGGCAAAGGAAGACCCCAAAGCAGTGGTGATCGTTTCGCCCGCGCAGGAGATTCTCGGAGGCGGTTTCGCTCCCCTTGAAGAGAAATGATCAGCCGAGAAGTTTTTCGTACACCTTGCCCAATTTTTTCTGAGACTCGTGCCAGGTGAATTTGGTCAGCGCGCGCTCAGATGCAGACTGAGCCAACCGCTTCGAAAGATCCAGGTCATCCAACAGGTGAATTGCCTGCCGCGCAAGATCGTCGGGGTCGCTCGGAGAGAACAGGAGCGCATCCATATCCTCGCGCACAAGCTCACGGACGATGGGCATGTTCGATGCCAATAACGGACGTCCCGCCGCCATGTACTCGAGTACTTTGATGGGGCAAGCGCCCTGGGTAACGTTGCGGTCGTTCAGCCCAAGCGGAGCGACACAAATATCTGCTTCAGCAATGAGCGCGGGAATTTCATGATGTGGAATGGCAGGCAGGATGAACACGCTTCCTTCCACGCCCAGTTTGCGGATCTGTTTCGAGAGCAGTTTCCTCTGCCGTGAACGTCCGCGCCCAACAATGCGGAGTTGAATGGGATGACGCTCAAGTATCTTTGGCAGGGCACGAATGACAATGTCCAATCCCTGCCAATCGGCGAGGGTGCCGATATACAACAAAACGGGAACCCGTCCTTCGCGCGCAGGCAGTGGCGATGGGGAAAAATCTGAAGGGCTGACCCCGTTCGGGATGACAGTGACCAGCTTTCGGTTAAGTCCGAGCGAGGCAATGTAGTCGCGAGTCACGTTGGATGGGCAGATGATGGCGTCGCTCAAGTGCAGGGTGGCGATCTCCTGCTCCTTGATCTTGGCGACCAGATCGGAATCCAAGCCGGGGTAGTGATACTTGAGCTCAATGGAGGGAAGCCCGTTCACCTCGAAAAGTGTTTTGTATCCAAGGGATTTTTTGTTCTGCGCAATGTGAAGCCCATCCCAGACATTTCGATAATGCACCACATCATAGTTTGGGTTGAGGGAGAGATGCGAAAGAACGGAACGCCCAAAATGAGTTGCGCGGGCGAGGAAATTCTGCGAAAGGTCCTGGGTGATGCGTGTGACCTGCGCACCCTCGATCACATCCTCGGCGGGTAGAAGTCCGTCATTTGGAGTGATGAGGTGAACACCATAATTCCTATTGACCAGCCCGCGAATGTTGTGCAAAATATGTGTGGACGCACCCTTCGGGCTTGGTACAATATCGAAGGCTGTATAAAGAATTTTTTTCATTGCTGAGATTATAAGTCACGCGGAGGAATGTATGCCAGTTTTATGTGTGGTCGGCGGAATTGGGATCGTGATGCTGTCGCTGTTCTTTTATCTCTTGAACACCGCCCGCAAGAAGACCGCTCCCGCCCCCGCGGCAGGCAGAAAGAACTACACACCCGTTTATGTGTCGATAGCCGACAAGCCCGATTCGATCATGCGCGGCATGGATAACTTCGTTCGCAAGGTGCAAACCACCGAAACCGCAGGCGATAAGTGGCGTTGGATCCCCATGTTCATTTTCCTCGCGGGCGTGGGGCTTTCTGGAATAGACCTGCTACTTTTATTGTTCGGATATTTCTCCATCATCTTCACGGGCGGCGGCGTGGCGTTATGGATCGCCTCCTTTGTGATGGCGCGCAGTCTGCGCAAGAGCGACTCGGCGGATTTTTCTCCGCGTTACAACGGCACGAAACAAATCCTGCACACGCTCCGCGACGACCTGAAACCCGGAGCAACCTTTCTCGGTCACCTCGACCTGACAGGCGCCATGCTCAAGACCAAGGTGGCACGTGAAGCCAAAGACACGCAAGACCGCACCACGCAATACTTCCGTGATGAGTGGTTGGCGTTGAAAGCCAAACTATACGACGGCAATGTGCTGCGCGTTTCCGCCATTCAAAAATCCAAGAACCGAAAATCCTACTGGAAGCGCAGCCGCATCAGCGGTAAATCAAAATTGAAGCCGGAAAAATTCAAAGGCACAGAGCATGACATCAAAGTGCGCATCGTGGTCAACCCAGAAGCATACGACATCGTGCCGAACGCCAATTTCAGGCAAGGTGCAAGCATCGGAAAGTACACCATATCCCAACTCAGCACCGAAGGCGGCATGATCAATGTTGTCGCCAACTCGCAAGCAGAGGAAGTGGAGCAGGAACACATCCTCAGTTTTTTGAAATCCACCTATTCACTCTTACAACGGAAGGCTGCATAAATGAGTCGCAAAATCATTCCCTTTATTGTCGCGTTCGTCCTCGCCTGCATGGTCATGGTCGTGGCGGGCATCTTCTCTTTCAGCGGGTTGGCGACCGCCGAAAAATTTGGCAGTGACGTGGCATGGGTCAAACCCTACAACACCGCAGAAAGCATGAAGGTCATAGACCTGACAGGCGACGGGCAGGACGAGCTATTTATTCAGAACACAACAGATGTCACCGTGTACGATGGCGGCGGAAACATCATCCAAAATTTTGCCTACTCTGCGCCCAAGACCACACTTGGCGATGTGGACGGCGACAGCGTGGAAGACATCATCGTCTTTCACATCGGCACGGGCGCGGCGGTGGATACCATCATCAAGGGACAGCAATCCACGCTGACAGAGGCTCTTCCCCTCGGACAGCCCTCACGCGTGATCCTTTTGCGCTTCTCTTCTGGACCTGAAATTGTGCTGGGCGATTCCAGCGGCAGTCTCCTCGCCTTGAGCACCAACGGTCAGACCGCCTGGGAAAATGATTTTGCCAGCGAAGAGATCCGCGGCATGGACGATGCCAAGATTGGCGGGCAGGCTTACCTCGCGGTGGCTTCTCACGATGGCACGGTCGCCGTACTGGACTCACAAGGCAAAGCGGTGTGGCAGATTCAGCAGGAACAACTGCGCCGCATGCGCGCCTTCGACCTGAACGCAGACGGCAACAGCGAAGTCATCACAGGCGGCGAGTTTGGAGCGTTCTTTATTTACAGCGCAGCGGACGGAAGCGTGCTCTTCAAGCAGTCACTGGGGCAGGCGGTGAGCGAAGTGCGCGAAGTGGAATTGAACGGCGACCCCGCCTCACGCGAGATCATCGTCGGCGGCAAAGATGGCGGTGTGTGGGCATTCTCCTTTAACGGCACTACAGCCACCCAACTGTGGACAGGCTCACTCTCGGACAAAGTGACCGAGATCTCAGGCATTGACATTGACGAGGACGGCAAGCAGGAAGCCGTGCTGGGCGATGAAGCGGGCAATGTGGCAGTTTTCACCGAAAGCGGCTCGCGCAACAATCTGCCCAAGCATTCAAGCGGCATCACCCGCATCGACGTGGGTAAACTCAACGGCGAGCGATATGTGGTCGTTGCTGATGGCAGCGAAGTGCAGACCAACAAGGTCAACTTCAGTTCCATCCCCGGCTTCCAGTTCACGCCGTTGATCGTCGGGCTGATCGTCTCGATCGTCTTCATGGTCATCGCGGGCATCCTGGCTTCCATCCCTGCCAAACCCGAGATGAAATTATCCCTGAAAGACAAGAGCGCTGAGTCTCTGACCGCTGAGCGCCGCATGCTGAAGGAGTCCATTGCCGACGTGGAACGTTTGCGCAAATCTGGCGAAGTGACAGGCGACGCCTACCTTGCGCGGCTCAAGCGCTTGCGCGGCGATCTCGCTGAGAACGAGGCAGCCTTCAAGTCCGCGGGGCATCCGGTCAAGGTAGAGACATTCCAATGTCCGCATTGCGGCGGCACCCTGGAACTCGGCATGGATAAATGCGAATACTGTGGACAGGTGATCCTCTCGTAAAGGACTGTCAGTCATCCGTTAAGAAAGAAGCGCTTCTGTTCGTCATCCCGCAGGAGCGCTTTTATTTTCCATACAAAGATGTAAACCTTTCGCTCGATTTCCAAGTTAAAATTATCCGCACACGGAGACCTGCCCATGAACAATCCAACCGAGACCATCGAACTCAGCATCGTCCTGCCCTGTTTGAACGAAGAGCGGACAGTCGGCGTGTGCGTGTCGAAAGCGGTGAATTTTCTCAAACAGTACGGGGTCAGCGGCGAGGTGATCCTTGCCGACAATGGAAGTACAGACGGTTCGGTGGAGATCGCAAGCAAGGCTGGCGCGGTCATTACGCATGTCGAGCAAAAGGGATATGGCATGGCGCTGCGCGGCGGATTCGCATCTGCGCGCGGGAAGTACATCATCATGGCTGATTCGGATGACAGCTACGATCTTGAAAACTTGATGCCGTTCGTTGAAAAATTACGTAAAGGGTACGACCTGGTGATGGGCAACCGCTTCAAGGGCGGCATCAAAAAGGGAGCGATGCCCTGGCATCACCGATACATCGGCAACCCTGTGCTCTCCTTTTTGGGCAAACTTTTTTTCAAAACCCCGGCGAACGATTTTCACTGCGGCTTGCGCGGCTTCACCAAAGATGCCATTGAAAAAATGAACCTGCAAACCACAGGCATGGAACTGGCAAGTGAGATCGTCATCAAGTCTTCGATCATGGGGATGAAGACCTGCGAAGTGCCGACCACCCTCTCTCCCGACGGCAGAGACCGCCCGCCCCACCTGCGCAGCTTCCGTGATGGGTGGAGGCATCTGCGCTTTTTGCTGATCTACAGCCCGACCTGGTTGTTCCTTTACCCGGGGCTGGCATTGTTCGCGCTCGGTGGAATCATCAGCACGATCCTCTTCCTCGGTCCGATCCAGATCGGGTATCGGCTGATCGACTTCCACAGTTTTATTGTGACCGGCACAGCGATGATCCTCGCCATCAATATGATCTCCTTTGCGGTGATCACACGCGTCTACGCCTATTATTCGGGCTTGCTCCCGACACAGCCTGAGTTCTTTCCGCTCTTCAAATTTTTCAACCTCGAAAAGGGGCTGGGACTTGGCTTTCTCTTGTTTATGATCGGGCTTGCCACGGTGGTCAGCGCAACGATCCTCTCGCCTGACTTCAACGCCATCGGCTTCGACAAAAGCATCCGCTGGGTCTTTGGCGGCAGTCTCGCCATGATCATCGGCGGGCAGACCATCTTGACCAGCTTTGTGTTGAGTACGCTTGGGATCAACCTTAGTGCACAACACCGATAGTGGACAGACAACCCCAAAGTTACAACGAAAGGATTCAAATGGGAGAATCTAAAAGTCCCTTTGGCCGCTTCAAGGTGGATGCTCCTACTATCATCCTTGGCGTTCTACTCCTCGTTTTTATTTATTCTGCCGCTTTTTTTGCCCTAAAGCTCAGGCAAGGTATCATCCCCGATGAGCCTGAGCATTTCATTCTCTCAAAACATTTTGCAACTTCATGGGGGATTCCGGCGGATGCGCCGGCAACGTATGCATTTGGTCCTGTCGTGCAACGTCCCATGGCTTTTTATTGGATCAACGGCAGGGCGCTTAATCTGCTTGAAATCTTTTCACCGAACCCAAGCGAAAGAGAAATGCTGGTCTCGCTCCGCCTCATGGGTGTATTTTATTCCGCTCTGGCGGTCTTCTATTGTTACTTTCTTGCAGGTGAGATTCTAAAAAGCAAGTGGTGGCAATTGCTTGCGGTCTTTATGTTGACCAACACTCTGATGTTCGTTTTTCTCTCGGGGGGAGTCAATTACGATAACCTGTCGAACCTGTGCGCTTTTGCCGGCATCTATTATCTGGTTAGCGTGCTGAAGAGTAAGCCGTTCTACCTCAATAGCCTGGCGTGGATGACATGGATCGGACTCGGCACATTATCCAAGATCACAATTCTTCCGCTAGCCGCCATCATGGCAGCGATCTGGATCTTTTATATCGCAAAGAAGCGTACTCAAATCAATCTCCAGATTCGGCCAAATTTTTCGACCGGGCTGCTCACAGCGCTGTTCGTTATTGTTACGGTCATCAACTTTTCAACCTATGGCATCAGTCTTCTAAAGAACAGGGCAATATTTCCCGAATGCCGCCAAATTCTTACGGAAGAGCAATGCACGAATGGTGTGACGGCCCAAAGGAGTAGTAAGGAGAATCTCCCCGAGAAGCTCACTCTCTTATCTGTCATCCGTGACGGATACCCGGATCCAATTGAGTGGTTTCTGGATTTTTGGATCGCAAGAATTTCAGTGATGAATTATGGGATTTTTGGACATCTGTATTACTTCCCTGACATCACGATCACTTTTTTTCGCCTCTTCTTTATTTTGATGCTGGTAATTGCGATCAGATATTGGGAAAAGCCGGATATCGCTCTTGGCAGTTTGCTGACTCTGACTGTTTTTTATACCTTGGTCCTACTGCAAACCAATTACCAGGCAGAGCTTATCAGCGGCTTCAAACACATAGCCATTCAGGGCAGGTATATTTTCCCAGTGATCGGAATCATATATATATTGATGGTCCACTATCTGTCCCAACCGCCAAATACATTTGCCAGACGTTCGATCATCTACTTTGTGCTAATTTTGTTTCTTTGGAGCAGTTGGGTGAGTCCGCTATCCGCTTCGTTCCTAAAACGAACCGAGATCACCGCCTACCCGGCCGCTTTAATCCCACCGGAAAGATCGATCGCTGAATTGCAAACTGGAATTAGAATTACCCAAAGTTTTACATCCCAATGTCATGGAACCGTTGATAAGTTTTACTTGAAACTCACCACCCCTGATCAGGAAAATTCTCCGAGCCTCACGCTCGAGGTCTTTGATGTTCAAAACAAAGAAAAGATCGCAGAGCAGACCATTTCTGGAAATGCCGTCACGAACGATGGCTGGAGTGAATTTTCGATCGATCCGTTAAACAACTCACTGGGTAATAATTATCAAATTTCGATCACCTCACCCAATACCACCCCTGAAGACGCAGCGACACTCTGGGGCAGTCAGGCGGACAGTTATTTACAAGGTCAGTCTGCCATCAATGACGAACCGATCGGCAGCGATATCAGTTTTGCATATCAATGTACTCAGCCTGCCTTCTCAGACTGGTTTGAATAGTTCCAAAGCGATAAAGTAAAATCGATCTCGTTCAGGGGATAGGGAATCCCTGATAAATTATAAGGATGCAAAAATATGTGCGGTATCTTTGGCTTTATAAGTGGACCGAAGTCTAATTTCGAAATCAGCAAGTTCGACAAACTCTTAAACAATCTATTCGTGCTGTCCGAGTCTCGCGGCAAGGATGCGTCGGGCGTTATGCTCTTCAATGATTCAAATATCACGATCATGAAGCGCCCACTGCGAGCAAGGCTATTGCTGCGGGACAGGGAATATGCAAAAACCATAAGCCATTTCAAAAACCGAAGCAGAAGTGCGGGAGAGACGATCGGCTTCATGGGGCATGCCCGAATGGTCACCAATGGCAGTGAAGAAACACATGACAACAATCAACCAGTGATCGCGCATGAAATGTGCATCCTCCACAACGGCATCATCGTCAATGACCAGAAACTATGGACGGAGTTCCCTGCTTTGGAACGCCGATTTGAAGTTGACACCGAAGTCGCCCTGAGTCTGATCGATCATTACCGAAGTGAAAATGAATCCATTATCGATTCCTTCCGCGAGTCATTCCACCATTTGGAAGGAGCAAATACTTTCGCGTTCATCCCCGCAGACATGGACCTGATCATCCTTGCCACCTCGAACGGGTCCCTATATTTCGCGACAAGCATTACCGGGCATGAATTGATCTTCTCTTCGGAGCGCGCCATTCTCGAAAAAGCGCTGTCCCACACGTCGGTCCAGAAAATATTCTCCAATTCGAATATCGTTCATGTACCTGCGGGAGAAGGAAACCTTTTTCAGTATAAAAACCTATCTCCAGTTAAATTTCAGCTAGACAAGCCAGCACCAGAAAAGACCCCATCTTTTGAAAAGCGGGCAACAGCCAGAACTCTCCTTGACATCCGACCGCAACGGGAAGCAAAAACCATTCCCACGCCCCGCTTCAATCAGGATGCGATCAAGGATAACGACCAATTCATAAAAAGAGTGAACGATTCCATAAAGAACCTGAGACGATGTACTAAATGCGTGCTGCCAGAGACCTTTCCATTTATTGAATTTGACGAAAATGGAGTTTGCAGTATTTGCCGTCAATACGAAACCCTTCAATTCAAGGGAAGAGATGCACTGGATGCCGTTGTAAAGCCGTTCAGGAAAACTCACAACCAGCCGGATTGTCTGGTTCCCATCAGCGGCGGGCGGGATAGTTGCTATGGATTGCACTACATTAAGAACGAATTGAATTTAAATCCGGTTGCCTACACATATGACTGGGGCATGGTAACAGACCTTGCGCGCAGAAACATCTCCCGAATGTGCGGGGCGCTTGGCGTGGAGCATATCCTGATCTCCGCAGATATAAAGACAAAACGCAAGTACATCCGTCAAAATGTTCTGGCATGGTTAAAACATCCGGTACTGGGCACGGTTCCGCTTTTTATGGCAGGAGATAAGCAATTCTTCTATTACGCCCAAATGCTAAAAAAACAAATGAATATTGACCTGCTGCTTTTCAGCTTCAACCGTTTGGAGCAAACTGATTTTAAAGTAGGTTTTGCAAATATTAACAGAACACAAAAAATGGCACACGCAATTGCAAACACCACCAAGATGCAGTTAATGGGATACTACGGACTTGAATACCTAAGAAACCCTGCGTACATAAATTCATCCCTACTAGACACAGTATTCAGTTTCTTCTCTTATTACATGGTTCCTAAAACCTTTGAAACACTTTACGATTACATTCTATGGAATGAATCTGAAGTAAACGATCTATTAATCAATAATTACAAATGGGAAACCGCCAATGACACCAAATCTACCTGGCGTATTGGAGATGGCACTGCATCTTTCTATAACTATATTTACTATGTCATGGCGGGGTTTTCCGAAAATGACACGTTTAAGAGCAACCAGATCCGCGAAGGAATGACAACTAGAGATAAAGCAATGATTGTCATAGAACAGGAAAACCAGCCCCGCTACGACTCGTTCCAATGGTATTGCGATACGATCGGCATTGATATGCAATCAACGCTCAAGGTCATCAACAACACGCCCAAACTATATCCATTCTAATACTCCATAAAAGGCGAAAATGAATCTGATCATTTATATGCCAGCGCTCAATGAAGCTGATAATATCCAGCAGGTGATCGCCAGACTGCCCCGCAAATTGAAAGGGATTGGAACCATCCAATATCTCGTGATCGACGATGGTAGCACCGATGCCACAGCAGAGATCGCGCTTGCAAACGGTGCACAGGTTGTCCGTCACGGTAGGAATCGCGGCGTAGGAGCGGCTTTTCACTCCGCCGTTCAGTTCGCGCTCGAAAATCATGCTGATATCCTGATCGGCATGGATGCAGATGGGCAATTCAATCCGGCGGACATTCCTGCCATGATCGAACCGATCCTCAAAAAACGGGCGGATATGGTTATGGGGAATCGTTTTGCATCGGGCATGCCGGAACACATGCCCCGTGCCAAATATTGGGGCAACCAAAAAGTGGCGCAATTGATCCATTATGTCAGCAGGCAAAAATTTCAGGATGTCTCATGTGGGTTTCGCGCCTACAGCCGCGAGGCGCTGTTTCGAATGAATATCTTCGCCGAGTTCACCTATACTCATGAAACGATTCTGTCGCTGGTATTTCAAGGCTTGCAGGTTGAAGAGCGTTCCATTTGGATAAAATATTTCCCCGAAAGAAAATCGCGAGTGGCGGCTTCGATTTCAAATTATGCAGTCCAAACCAGTCGAATTATCCTGCGCGTCATGCTGGATTACCAACCATTACGAATATTCGGGACGCTCGGTAGTATCTGTTTAGTTATTGGAAGTGGTTTTATCATCTTTCTCATGGGGTATTTTGCACTAACAGGCAGTTTTACTCCGTACAAAAATACAGGTTTCATCGGTTTAGGATTCATTGTTTTTGGCATGCTGGTTCTACTGATCGCTCTGATCGCAGACATGCTTAACCGGGTACGCTTAAATCAAGACAAGTTGCTTTACGAATTAAAAAAATCTAAATACAAAGAATAAAATATGAAGTCTGTTTGCTATGTTCTTGCTTACCGAAGTCCGAATTATATTAGAACGCGAACGCTTGTCAGCGCTCTAAAAAAAAACCGCGCAATAAATCTCTATTTGGCTATAAATACTTCCAAGGGAATCAAAAGGTATTTTGAGACCTTGTGGAAGCTGATCAACATACGTTTCAAAAATAATCCTGATTACTATATTCTGGGTTTTCGAGGTTACGAATTATTCTGGGCTGTTCGCATCGTCACGCTGGGAAAAACTTTAATTTTTGACCACATGATGTCTCCATATGATAGCCTGATTAATGAGCGCAAGACCGTAAATAAACGTAGTTTTATGGAAAAGTTAATTTTCTTCTACGAAAAAAACATACTTGCAAGCGCAGACATCATTCTGACAGACACAGAAATTCACAAGAATTTTTTTCAGGAATTATTTACTATCAACGAGAAAAAAATTGTTGCAATCCCTGTGGGTGCAGACGAAGTCTTATTTCATGAATTCCAAAGAACGCCTGAATTGGGTACATCTTCCAAGTTTGAAGTTTTATTTTACGGTACATTCCTGCCCTTACACGGAATTGACATCATTCTTTCAGCAGCATTAAAAATCGCCCACCTCCCCATTCATTTCACATTAATTGGAGGCGATCAGGATAACCAATATGTGAAATTGATCAAACAATATCCCGCTAAAAACATCAGTCATATCAATTGGGTGGAATTCGAGAAGATACCAGAATTGATTTCTTCAGCGGACATTGGTCTCGGCGGTCCATTTGGGAATACCGGGCAAGCACACAGGGTCATCACAGGAAAAACCATGCAATTTCTTGCGATGAGAAAACTCGTTATCATCGGTAAAATCCCGTCAGAATACGGATTCAAAGACAAGCTCAACTGTCTTATAGTCTCTCAGGGTAATGCGGACGAACTCGCGGATGCCATAAGTTGGGCGTTCGCTCACAAAGGAATCATTGGACAAATTGGAACCCATGGTTTTTATCTGTATCAAGAACGATTTTCTATTCAACAAATATCAAAAAAACTTGAAGGAATTTTCAATCAATGAAATACGCCCCTCCACGATTTCTCTTTCGAAGGTACGAAGTGATGAAAAATATAGAAAGGGGAGGTCACTTCCTGGAAATTGGGCCAGGGAATCTGCTTCTTGCCCTCGAAATACTAACAAAGTTTGACAAAGGTACGCTGATCGACTTTAATACAACGAATGTAGAGCAAATCTACAATTCGTTGAATGACGGGCAAAAACAAAAATTAAAATTAATTATTGCTGACTTTTTTGAGCAAGATCACCTTAATGAAAGGTTTGACTGTGTTGTATTTTGCGAAGTATTGGAACATATTCAAGATGACGCAGCCTTCCTGAAGAAAGTCAACAAGACTTTGGTAGAAGGTGGACAACTCATTTTATCCGTGCCGTCACGGAAAATATATTGGTCAATTCATGACGAGATCGTGGGGCATTGCAGGCGATATGAGAAAAATGACCTGCAAGAGAAACTTATCAATGCCGGATACACCCAGATCAAGATCATCTCGTATGGGTTCCCATTCGTTAATATTGCGAGAATTGCAAGAATCGCACTTGCAAAAATCCAATATAACGAAAAATCTAGATGGGACCAAAAAACAAAAACCCAACAAAGCAGCTTCAACGTCAAGCCAAATCCCTTGTTGGATTGGGTTGCGATTATTATCAATAAATATACCTTCTATCCTTTGAGCTTGCTTGCAGCCGCGTTCAACGACTTTGACCTATCTGACGGCTACGTTGTGTCTGCCTTCAAGTCCAGATCGTAATAATATCCACACCATCGGTCAAAGTATCAACCTTACTTCAAATCAACATAGGAAATTCAATGAAAAAGATATCGATCGTCATTCCTGTTTATAACGAGGAGTTTTTTATCTCCGGAACTCTGGAAAGTGTACTTAAAATTGAGTATCCGAGGGAAGATTTTGAAGTGCTTGTTGTGACTGATGGCTGTACTGACGGCACTGTCTCCGCTGTAAAGAAATTTCCATTTGTTCGTATTCTTGAACTCAAGCAAAATGTCGGCAGATATGCCGCCCGCAAAGCCGGAGCGGAAGCGGCAATTCACCCTAACATCCTATTTATCGATTCCAGAACCCGCGCTGACCCCCAAATACTATCCGTGATCAACCAAGTCAATGCTCTTGTGATTCAGGGAGTCAACTTTAGCGTAGAGAACCCCGGCTTATTCGAAATTTTTTACAAATCAGTACGCAGGAAGGTATTCTCACAATATTACTCAAAAAGCAGCGAGATCATTGAACTGACCAAGGATAACTTTGATTTCCATCCCAAGGGAACCAATGTCTTTTTCATTCAAAAGGACGTTTTGTTTCAAGCTTACAAGGATCTGGACGGCATTGACATGAGCGGAGACTCTTCAGATGACACAAAGTTGATCAATAAGATCGTTCAACAGACCCCCGCAATCATTCACCCTGACGTAAAAGTTCTTTACTATTATAGAAGCACTTTCCTGGCAAATGCGCGACATTTGTATGGATTTAATGCAACCTCATTTGTTGATTATTATTTTCACCCTTCACAAAGATATTTTTGGATCGTCATCGTCATCCCACTGATGGTACTCTTAGTCCTTTTAGCTGGTTTAATTTTCATACCAATCCAACTATGGATCAAGATTACAACTCTGGTAGTTCTTGATATCTTTATTTCACTCTATCTTGCGCAGTCTCTGAAAGAATTCACCATCATCCTTTTCATGATGCCGCTTAGCGTATTAATCTTCTATTTGGGTATCATTCGAGGGATTTTCATCAAGTTCAAAAAAGAGATGCGAAGCAAACAATGATACGCTCAACCTTTGAGTGCAGATAACCGCCTTAACAGAATCAAATAACATATCCCGCCAATAACAAAAGTTGTGCATAGCGAAATTGCCCTTAGCACCAGCGAGCCAAGAACCAGAATCCCATCTGGAATGCGAACCAATTCCGACGAGAAAACGTAAACTCCCTCTTTAATACCGATCCCATCCGGAGTGAAGTTGAGAAACGCAAGGATTATCCCCAAAGTAGCTAGGAATACCATCGAGATCATATTCGTCTGCACACCAAGCGCCTGATAGCTAAAATAAGCCTGCAATGTAGACAAAGTCAGCAACGCTACCGAAAAAAAAGCATAGATCAGTATCAACTTCGGGTCTTTTTTTAGAACATGCCAACCATCAAATATACTACCTACAAATCGAACTAATCTATTCTGACTTTCAGGAATTTTAGGCGAAAAAGCGATTGTACCAAGGCAAAAAAGGAAAATCCCCATAAAAGCAAGAAAAATCGTCAAACCGAACACCTGTCTGGTTACGAATATCATTACAAGACAAAACATCCCAATAAAAGAAGTAATCAAGAAGCTAATAACATACAAGCCAGCGATTGTAGAAATAAACTGTGGGTATGAAAGCTGATAAATCTTTTTGAGATAAACAGCGCGAAAAGCTGCCCCTCCGCCAATAGTAGGCAAAATCTTGTTAAGAAAATTGTTTGCATAACCTAGCATATAGCAATCCCAAAAACTTACCCGGGAATCAAACCTGCCAATCATTGATTGATCTAATCCACCTGAAATTACAAATGTCATAATATCTAGCAAAACAATCCATAATAAAGGCTGCCAGCCAATATTTTTCAGCGAAGTAAGTAAATCTTTATTTTTAATTAGGTAGGTAATTAAAAGAAAAAGCACTATCACCCCAAGGATGTAGCTCAAATATTTATTACGTTGATTTCGGGAAGTAGAAGCGGGGACTTCCATTACAATTTTCTGCCTAACACAAATAATGTGTAATACCCTGGAACTAAAATGCGAAGCCAATCTGGAAGAAACCACAGGAATGGAATAATATTGAATGATCGATAGCAATTATATAAAACGACAGTCTCGACCTTAAGAGTTTTTGGAAATTTCGAAAGAAACGAATCGATATCCGTATATTCCCTAAGATGAGTTGGATCTAGAGCCCATCCACCCGGAGAGCGGTAAAAATACCAAGCCCACCATTTTTTATACACAGTATCTATTTGAAACCCGCAACCCGGCACAAGGATTCTATCTATCTCTTTCAGCATTTGTTCATCATCCGCAACATGTTCTATAACCTGCGAAGTCACAACATAGTTCATAGAAGCATCTTCAATAGGCAAATTCCCAGCATCACCAACCCGAAACTCTGCTTTGTTTATTTTTTTTGAAATCGCTTTCTCAATGCGGGTTTTCGAAAGATCAACCCCGAAAAAATAATATTTATCAGGAAATAAAGACTCCAGCCATTGAATTGTGCTTCCTTCAGCAGAACCAATGTCCAATATTTTTGAGTTTTCTAATAAACCCGCAATTTGATGGATTGTTTCAGACAATAAAACACCTGGCTTGCTTTTCGGATGATACTTTGCATATTTCTCAATGTTCATTTTCGTCACTCTCAAAAAAGGTTTGAAATCTACCTGTCAAGAGTATACTTTAGGGATAATTGACAAACAAGTCTAATAAATTAGAAATTGGAGCTCACATGCCAATAGGTCCCTTGGTTCGCCAGATGCTAGGCCCACTGGAAAAACCCATATCCAATATTTACAGGGGAATTTTTATAGACCTCGAAACTTTGGTTCAGCAAATACACAAATGGACGCCATCCGCTTCCAGCATTTTTGAATTTGGGTGTGGAGAAGGAGCAGTAGTCGAGATATTAACCCAAACATTTCCCTTGTCACACATTACAGGAATCGACATTAGCCCCAGAATCGGGCGAATGTATCAGGGAGATACACAAAGGGTCGTATTCAAACAACAAGACATCAAGGATTTTGCAGCCGAAAACCCAGCATCATTCGACTTAATAATCATCAACGATGTGATGCACCACATTCCTTGGGACATGCACGAACCGATCCTTGAGTATGTAAAAAGCGCCCTAAAGTCGGGCGGACATCTAATCCTTAAGGATTGGAACAGAAATTATTCACCGATCTACTTCATATGCTACTTTATGGACAGGTTTATTACTGGGGATCGCGTGCGCTACAAAACCACACTGGAATTACAAGACCTCTTACGATCCATATTTGGCGTGGAAAGCATTAAGTCAGAGGCAACGATCCGCCCATGGTCAAACAATATTGCCTTCCTGATCCAAAAGTAGCCATCTGGCACTATGCAAAATCCCTGGTTGACCGTCATTATTCCCACCTACAACGGCGAGAAGTATCTCACAGCCACCCTCGATTCCATTCTGGCGCAGTCGGAATCGGATATCGAATACATTGTAGTAGACGACGGCTCGACCGACGCCACCCTCGAAATTATAAAAGCCTATCAGCAAAAGATCCCGCTCACGCTCCTGCAGAGACAGAGACAGGGCAACTGGGTCGCCAACACAAATCACGCCTTGTCGCTTGCCGCAGGGGAATATGTTTGTTTTTTACATCAAGATGACCGCTGGCATCCCGGTCGATTAAAGACCATAAAAAAACTGGTCGAGCAAAATCCGCAGATTGGACTCTTCCTGCACGACTCGGATTTCATCAACGATAAGGGAGAGCGCCTCGGCAAATGGAGCTGTCCCCTGCCGCCCCACCCAACCATCGTCACGCCGCAAATGCTGATCGAGCGATTACTGATCCAAAACTTTATTTCCATCCCTGCCCCCATCTTCAAGCGGAAAACAGCTCTGAACGTCGGCGGACTGGATGAGACTCTGTGGTACACGGCAGATTGGGACTTGTGGCTCAAAATTGCAAAAGAAGGCACCACGCTCTACCTTCCCGAAACGCTTTCAGATTTCAGAGTTCACCTCCACTCACAAACCATTGCCCGAAGCTCCTACCTGCACGAATTCAAAAAACAACTGGAAGACGTCCTGCAAAAACATTTTTCAGTTTGGAATGCGCCCCAAAAAACGAAAGAGCGGGTGTATAAAGCCGCCATATTTTCGATCGAAGTTAACACAGCCCTGGCAGGTACCATTCATCATCAACCAATTAATTTTTTCAAACTGCTTGCGAGTTTTCTACGATTGGGTCCGCTCCAGTGGCAGTGTTATCTTGTAAATTCGCGAATCTGGGAAAGGTCCACAGCCAGGATCAAAGCTCAATTGGCAGGGCAAAAGGAGAACTCCGTATGAAAAGACCGCAAGGGACGATCATCCAAAATTTATTTTTTATGTCCTGGGCAGCCTTTTGCACCGCTCTATTCATTATTTTTTCCGGCAGAGTGAGCGCCCTGCACAGCACCATGCTAGTGGATCTGGACTCCTTCCTCCCTAAACTTGGGCGCATTGAACTGATTAAATATTTCCTTGATCTCGCAGTCGCCATTTTGGGAGTATCGATATTCACCCTCGCCTGCCTTTCTCTCGGCTCGGTCCTTCTTGACTGGTTGTTGGTTCGCCGCAACAGACAGACTCCGGACGTTTTGGCAAGACCCGTCCGGCTTGCAACCGCATTCCTGCTTGGCAGCGGGGTCTTCTCAATTTTCTTTCTTACACTGGGTGCAGCCTTTAAACTCACAACCGTATCTGTTCTGATCATCCTTGCGTTTGGTACATTGACCGGCATCCGCTCATTGGTCACTTCCCTGAAAGCAACCGCAGAAGATTCGGCATTCAACATTCTGGAAGGAAATGCCGACCGAAAGATATACATCCTCTCGATCAGCATCCTATTACTAAGTCTGATGTACACTTCCGCGCGGCTTAGTTACGACTCGGTCGCCTTTTACTTTTCAGACGCAAAGATCACAGCTCTAACAGGCATTTCTCAATCCTACGCACACGACTCATTTGTGGTCAGTTCATTCCACGCAGGCGTCTCTTACTCGGCACTGATCCTGACCTTTGGCGACCAGGCGGCGCGGATGTTTTCCTGGGTCAATGGTTTGGTCATCATCATTTTCGCGCTCGCGCTCGGCGAACAGTTTGGGTTATCCAAATCATCAAAGCGGATCCTCCTTGCATTACTGATGACCACGACTGCCTTCATTGACCTGTTCGGCGATGGAAAGATCGATCTCGCCACTTCTGCTCCGGCCCTCGCAGCTGTTTACTGGATGGTTCGAAGTGAATCAAAATCGCATATCGGTTACTACATTACGATCGGTCTGTTCGCCGGGTTGGCGATCATCTCCAGACCGTTCAATGCGCTTCTTCTGGGAATTTTATTCGCGCTTTATTATCTCGGTCAGATTTATCAACTGACAAAAACAGAAAAGGATTATTTACGAACTTATTTTGCCCGCCTAGCCGCGATCATCACCACGATCTTGATCCTTATTCTCTTTCATCTTTCGGTCAACTGGATGATCCTGGGTGATCCGCTCGCGCCATTCACGAACGCAGCCAAGATCAATACCGGCGTCTGGCAATGGTCGTTTGACCCTAAAAATCTCTGGATCATGCGCCTGCTTTACCCACTGACCGTGACATTCATCAATTCACCACAAAGCCTAGGGACGATCTCGCCGTTATTCATTGCGTTTCTTCCCGCGATCTTCATCAAAGAGATCAGGCGGCATTTATTTTCCAATAAAGCGTTGATCGGTTTGACAACCATGGCGATCATCACGATTGCCATTTGGATCACCACCTTTTTTACAGTGGTCGAGATCCGATATGTGTTCTTTCTGTGGGTCATTCTCTTCCTTCCACTTTCGGTGATCGCCGAAAAAGTGATCGGGCTCCAGGATCACACCGGCCGGATCATGGAATTGATGTTGGTGCTCGTCCTGATCTTCGTTAACTTTCGGGTCATCTACATTTCTCTCGATACATATTCCCCCATGGACGAAAATGGGAATGCCCATTGTTACGATCATCCCTTCTGCGATTTTCTGCAGCCGATCAACGTATCCGCCGGTTCAGGTGAACGGGTGTTGACGATGAACGCTTTCAGGTACTATCTTCGCACCGACCTGTTTGCCTGCTCCACCAAAGCGGATGAATATTCCAAACTTCGCGAGTCTTCCCTCGTCAGCGCAGACAAATTCTGGCAAGAAGTCGCTCGTCAAGGCTATACTTTCATCGCCTATGAAAAGAACTATGGCGTACGTCACCTCTTTATGGAGTTTGCTCCCAGCCCCGAGAACGCACCACCTTGGATAAAGCTCGACCCGGTCTACGGGACATTTCCGGAAGACAACGAGGTCGCCTATCGAGTCACGGTGCTTCAGCCGCAAGCCTTCAATACATTGAAGTGCGTTCAAGATCAAAACGGAGTTTGGGTAATTAAATAAAAAAGGTCGGGCAAAATTGCCCGACCTTTTTTTCATCAGATATCTTTACTTTTTCTTGCTCTTCGAAGTTGCAGCCGCAGGCTTCTTCTTGGCAGCCGACTTCACAGCCTTGACCGCTTTCGGCTCCGCAACAGGGGCGGATGATTCCGAAGCAGAACCCGTAGGTCCGGTCATGGAAGGAGCGGGAGCCTTCGAGCGCATGACAGCCCAAGCCAACACTCCAAGCAAAACCACGCCAACGCCGTAAACAGCAACCTGAGTCCCGCCGGTAGCGGTGGAATACTGCACAATGATCGGAGCAATGATAACCGCGACAAGGTTCACCACCTTGATCATCGGGTTGAGGGCAGGACCAGCCGTATCCTTGAACGGATCACCAACGGTATCGCCCACCACGCCAGCCTTGTGACGTTCGGAGCCCTTACCGAGGTTTCTGGCAGGATCCTTGGGTTCATCTTCGATCAACTTCTTGGCATTATCCCAAGCGCCGCCAGAGTTGTTGAGGAACACAGCAAGCAACTGACCGGAGACAATGATACCGGCAAGGAAACCGCCGAGGGCTTCCACTTGCAGGAACAGACCCACCACGATCGGGGTCACAATGCCGAGCAAAGCGAGCGAAACCAATTCCTTCTGCGCAGCGGCAGTGGAGATGCTGACAGCCTGAGCGTAATCGGGTTTGATCTTGCCTTCCAAAACGCCCAGCTTGAACTGGCGGCGGACTTCAAGCACGATCAAAGACGCAGCGCGGGTCACAGCCTGAATGGCGAAGGAAGAGAACAACCAGGGAAGAGCGCCGCCGATGAGCATACCCACAAAGATCTGCGGAATGTCCACGCGGATACCGATCGCCTGGATCTGCTCCGCAGCAGGAACGCCAAGGCTTTCTTGAGCGCGGGAAACATCCACAAGGAATGAACCAAAGAGCGACACAGCCGCGATCACCGCTGAACCAATGGCAACGCCCTTGGTAATCGCTTTGGTGGTATTGCCTACCGCATCAAGGTCAGCCATGATCTGCTGAGCCTTCTTGGTTTCTTTGTCTTCCATACCCGACCAGGACATTTCACCGATGCCGTTCGCATTGTCTGCGATGGGTCCAAAGGAGTCCATGGCTACGTTGTTACCGGTCAGGGTCAACATGCCGATACCGGTCATGGCAACGCCGTACAAAATAAATGTCGCGCGTTCGGCGCCGGAAATTCCGGGAATGGTACCAAAGATGAAGATTGAAGCGATGATGGTCAACGCGATCACAAGCACAGACCAGACCGAGGATTCAAAGCCAACCGAGATACCGTTCAAGATCAAGGTCGCGGGACCGGTATCGGCAGCCTTCTTGATATCATTCACAGGAGAGGCGTGTGTGCCGGTGAAGTATTCGGTCAGACGGTCGATCAAGATCGCAAGCAACACACCCACACCCACGGCCATGGGCATACGCCACCAGCCGCCATAGTTCACCATGGTGTCTTTCATGTATAAATAGCCGGCGATAAAGAACAACGCTGCAGAAATTCCAGCAGAAGTAATGAAGCCGCTGAAGATGGCCTTCATCGCATCTTCACTCTTGCCGGTCTCGCCGCCCTTAACGAAGTAGGTGCCGATGATGGAAGACAAAACGCCGATACCACGAACCATCAACGGGAAGATGATCCACTCAAGGCGTCCAGTCGTATGCCAGAGAGCCAGACCAAGGATCAAGCCTGAAACGATCGTTACTTCATAAGATTCGAAAATGTCGGCAGCCATACCAGCGCAGTCACCGACGTTATCGCCCACGAGGTCGGCGATCACAGCCGGGTTGCGTGGATCATCCTCAGGGATGCCTGCTTCCACTTTACCGACCAGGTCAGCGCCGACATCTGCCGCTTTGGTGAAAATACCGCCGCCCACGCGCATGAAGAGCGCAAGGAGCGTACCACCAAAGCCGAAACCAAGCAGAGCATCGGGAGCCGCAATACCGAGGATAATGAAAATGATGGTTCCACCAAGCAGACCAAGACCATCGGTCAACATACCCGTGATGGTGCCTGCGCGGTAAGCAATGCGAAGGGCATCACCGAACGACTTCTTGGAAGCAGCAGCCACACGCACATTGCCTTCAACAGCCATGCGCATGCCAAGCTGACCCACAGTGAGGGAGAAACCAGCGCCCATGATGAATGCCAACGCGCGCGCGAGACCGATCCAGAAACGAACCTGGCTGTCATCCATGGTGGAGAAACGCTCGCGAGCTTCAGGAGAAGGCGGAACAACATAAACAGAAAGGAACAAGGCGATCGTCAAAACACCGATCAACGGCAAAATGGAACGGAACTGCTTACCCAGGTACGCATCCGCACCATCTTTGATCGCGCCCCAAACTTCCTGCATTTTAGGCGTGCCTTTGTCTTCACGCAGGATTTGAGAGCGGAGAAAGAGCGCGTACAACAAGCCGACAATGGCAATGCCAAATACGACCCAAATCGCGATCGCCTCCAATGAGGTTAGTCCTTGCATATAATACATCTGAGGTATTCCTCCCGGGGGATTATTAGATTTTTTAGGCTTTCGCCCAGTACTTTAGAGGGATTTTACAGTCGCAATATGAATGTGTCAAGAAAAGATAACGATAACGCAAAGTAAAAGTTAAACTATTCATTTGACAACGCACTTCAAACCTGATAATATTTGGCGAAATTAGACGTATTCCAAAGGAGAAAACTATGCTCCAACAAATCGAAACTCAACTTTTCACCTTGACCCCGGCCGCAAGTCAGGCTGTCAAAGATATTCTTCAGCAGCGCAAGCTCGAAGGATATGCCTTGCGAGTATATGTCGCCGGCGGCGGTTGCTGCGGCGTCAACTTCGGCATGGCTCTGGATAATAACTTGCGCGACGTTGATACAACCTTCGACTCGAACGGTGTGCAGGTTGTCGTTGACAATGTCTCCATTGATTATCTTCGGGATGCCACGATCGATTTCGTGAACGATCCTCAGCATGGCGCTGGCTTCGCGGTCAACAGCCCCAATGCCAAAAAGGGACATAGCCATGATGGCGAAAGCAGCTGCGCCTGCGGAAGCGGCGGCGGTTCATGCGCTTGCGGTGGCAGCGGTTCTTGCAGCTGCAACAACTAATTGTTTACAGATAATAAAAAAGACCGGGAATTCCCGGTCTTTTTTATTATCTGCCGCGCAGAAAAGAGATCAACGCTCCCAACCCACCAATAAACCCAAAACCCAAGATCAGCAGTCCCATCGGAATGCGATTACCGACCGTCTCGTCATTAACAAAGGTAGCAACCACGAGGGGCGCGGGAGCAGTAAAGGTCGGGAGTCTGGTGGGGGTCACTGGCTCAATAAAAGCTGCCACCAGTGTGGGGTCGATCGTGGGGGTCGAGCCAGGAGTAGGTGTGGGAGGTGAAATAATTACCGGCAATGAACCTGACTTCACCACTTTCACAAAAGGCGCGTACACCCAGGCAACCGATCCAGGCACGCCCGGGTAGTAGATTTGGATCCAGGTTTTGTCTTCAGAATAGCCATAAGCGGGCACTTCCTGCCCAGCCAACAAAACTCCAACCGCGGGGTACAAATACGAACTCGGTCCTGAATAGACACTTTCCTGAGGGCGGTTTTCGTCAAGATAGAGAGCGACGATCGCCCCCCCGGGAGTGCCGGTCACGGTGGCTACCGACCCTGTCGGTTGTTGAGCTTTTACGGTCAACGGGCCGGGAGTAGAAAGCGAAAGCCCAACTCCAACCAAGGCAATGAACAAAAAAACGATAAATTTAAACTTGTTGAGCATCATGAGTTTAACGGCGCACAATGGCTGACAGCAAGAAGCCGATCACGCCCAGCGAAAACAAAGCCAGGATGACAATTCCCACAGGAATCGCCTCATCCATGGCTGAGGATGGGGCTTGTGTATATACAGTGACAGCCATCGGAGGTGGAGGAGTAAAGGTCGGCAAACGGGTATTGGTTGGGGCTATCTTAAACTGCTCGGCAAGGACCGGGTCAATGGTGGATGTAGGAGGCGGAACCGGCGTAGGAGGAGGTTCCACAACAAGTAAAATCCCGGGCGGAGAGACCTGCACCAAAGGAGAATATACCCAACCTTTATTATTTGGCGCACCCGGATACTCGATCTGAACCCAATCGCCGCCCTGAGACCTTCCTAAAGCGGGGGCGGTTGCGCCGCGTAAAAGCGTGCCGACCACAGGGTAAATGGACGAGCTCGGACCTAAACGCACGTTGATCTGAGGCTCATCCGTGATAACGGTGATGAACAGTCCCAAAGTAGGAGTCTCTGTCGATTGCTGAGCCAGCACAACGGTCGGGGTGGATGCGGTAAAAATCCAATAGGAAAGTACAGCAAACAGGGAAATAAAAATGGAAAGGTGAAACTGGTTTCGCTTCATTATCGTATAACTCTTAAGGAGAATCGCAAAGGCGATTATAATCTACTTCATGGAACGAAGAATTTATCACGGAAACATCAAGCCAGTGGATGTTGCACAAGCATTGCTCGGAGAGTTCAATCAGGGAAACCTGCGCGCGCAAACGCTCGGGCAAAGTGACAAGATGGTGGTACAGATCGGCACGCGCCCAGGCGCCATGTCTGGCGGACAGACCGCAATGACCGTGACCATTCAAAAGGTGGAGGAAGGCATCATGATCGAGTTGGGACAGCAAGCCTGGCTCGGTGTGGCCGCCAGCCTCGGTATGAGCGCCCTCGCCGCCTTGAAAAACCCGTTCAGCCTGCTCGGAAGGCTGGATGACATTGCCCAAGATATCGAACACCTGAAAATGGGCGAGAGGATCATGCAGGTGATCGATCAATCTGCGCGAGCGATCGGCGCTTCCACCGACCTCTCAGAAAAACTCAAGCGAACCACTTGTGAATATTGCCATACCGCGAACGCTGTCGGTGCGCCGTCATGCGTCGCGTGCGGCGCACCGCTTGGGAACGCCCAGCCGCGCACCTGCCGACACTGCGGTTATGTGGTTAAAGCAAACGTAAAGAACTGCCCGAACTGCCAAAAAGATGTATAGGAAATTTTAGCGATAGAATGAATCTGAAAGAACTTGAAGCACGTTTACAGTCGTTGGTTGAAATCGATCTTTTGAATGTCCTCCCGGGTAAGAAGGTGGAAGATGTGGTCATTCAAAAACTTGCAGCCGCGATCCAGCAAAATACGCTCACCCTCGAAGACGGTTCGACCGCTGCTCCGAATGTGTTCACTTTGGTGATGAACCCCGCCACTCACGCAAGATGGCAGGATCCAAAGTTACTTACAGTACTATTACATTCCATCACCACTGTGGCCCAGGAAGCCGGGTTTAGGTTTACAATATCCCCGACTATTACCATTTCTGCAGATGAAAAAATATCAGCAAGTGACGCTGAGATCGTGGCGTCACACAGGGTTGAAGCAATGGCCGAAACTAACGCAACTCCGCTCGATACGGGCAGCCTAGAAGACCACGGAAGACTCCCACAAAACGCATTCCTGATCGTGGAAGGCGTGAAGGTTTTCCCGTTGGTGCTTCCTGTGGTTAATATTGGGCGCAGACTCGACAATCAGTTGATCATCGATGATCCGCGCGTCTCTCGCAACCACGCACAGCTGCGCTCGATCAAGGGACGTTACGTGGTCTTCGATCTCAACTCAACCGGCGGAACGTTCGTGAACGGACAGCGCACCAGCCAAAGCGTGCTATACCCTGGGGATGTGATCTCGCTTGCCGGTGTGGCGCTCATCTTCGGACAGGACAATCCCCCTCCGCGCCCAGACCTGAAAGATACCGCTCCGCTTCAAAGCGCGGCAGCCAATCGCCCGACCGCAGCATTGGGTGATACCCATACCACCGCTAAATTCAAGAAATAAGATCGCATGAGTGGTCCGATTGTATTAGCCTTACGGCTGACGATGGCCATCGCTTTATATGGCTTTCTGGGCTGGGCTTTATTCATGCTTTGGCGTGAGATCCAAAGGCAGGGACAAGCCCTTGCCAATCGACGCGTGCCCGGCATCAGCCTGATGGTCCGCCCCGAACAAAGCGCCCCGGTCTTGAAGCATTTCTTTCAATCCGAGATCATCCTTGGCAGAGACCCAGGATGCGACATTCCGCTTTCTGACGATACTGTTTCCACGCGCCACGCCCACCTGACCTATCATCACAACCAATGGTGGCTGGAAGACCTCGCCTCCACAAACGGCACAACCCTGAATGAAGTGATTGTAAGCATGCCCACAGTGATCACCTCTGGCGACGAGATCGTGTGCGGAAGCACCCATATCACCGTCAGCCTTTCTGAAAATGTTGTCATTGAACCCACCCTACCCTTGGAGAGAAAAAAATGACCGAGAACATTTCCCTTGCGATCATTGGCGGCTCGGGCTTGTATCACATGTCTGGGCTGCAGGATATCAAGGAATACGATCTGGACACTCCCTTTGGAAAGCCAAGCGCCCCGATCATGATTGGCACTTTAGAGGGTGCCCGAATCGCATTTTTGGCTCGCCACGGGATCGGTCATCACATCACGCCTACCGAGGTTCCTTATCGGGCGAACATTTACGCCCTGAAATCTCTTGGCGTGGAACGGATCATCAGCATCAGCGCCTGCGGATCTCTGCGGGAAGATTACGCACCGGGGCACATCGTCATCCCTGACGACATTTTTGACAACACCAAAGGCCGCGTCCGTTCATTTTTTGGAGAGGGACTGGTGGCGCATGTTGGGGTGGCGAATCCTTTCTGCGCAGATCTTTCACAGGAAGTTGAATCAGCCGTCCGAGCAACGGGAGCCGTCACCCATCGAGGCGGATCGTTCATTACCATTGAAGGTCCCCGTTTCTCCACGAAGGCTGAGTCTAAAACTTTTCGAGCCTGGGGAATGTCTATCATCGGTATGACCGCCTCTCCCGAAGCATTCCTCGCACGTGAAGCAGAAATTTGCTACTCCACGATGGCGCATGTCACAGACTATGACGTCTGGCATGAAAGCGAAGCACCGGTAACCGTTGAAATGGTGATCCAGACCTTGAACAAGAACACACAAAAAGCCCAGGAAGCCATCCGCAACCTGGTGCGTGGACTGAAATCCGAACACACATGCGAATGTGGCAACGCACTCTCCACAGCCTTGATCACCGACCCCAACGCGGTCCCGGGTGAAACCCTGCAAAAACTGGGATTACTCGTCAACAAGTACCTCAAAAAATAATCACTCAATATCACCCTGCCTGCCCAACAAAAATGAAGTAACATTGAATCATGCATGACCGAACTCAGAGCCGCCTCTTAAATTGGGCGGGATATTTTCTTTTCATCAATTCGGTGATCCTCACCCTCTCTCCCGCTGTGCGCGAGCGTTCGTGGGATGTGGATTACAGGCTCTCGCATTGGATAGGCTTTTTGGTGTGGGCAGTGCTCATGGCACTGACAGACCGGGCTACAAAAAATTTCCTACCAGAGCGCGACCCCTACCTTTTACCAGCGGCGGCATTGCTCAGCGGATGGGGACTGCTCACCATCTGGCGGCTGGACGAGACCTTTGGCATTCGACAGTTGGTTTGGCTTGGTGTTGGCACGGCGGCCTTCATCCTTGCCCTGTACACCCCGCAAAATCTCAACTTCCTCAGACGATACAAATACATTCTGCTAAGCAGTGGGTTGCTCATCACAGCCTTTACCCTGCTCTTTGGCACCAATCCGCTTGGGGTTGGTCCGCGTTTATGGTTGGGGTGCTGCGGCGTCTACTTTCAACCCTCTGAACCGCTTAAATTATTACTGGTCATTTATCTTTCCGCCTATCTCGCTGACCGTGTCAGCATACGACTCTCCTCCCTGCCGCTGCTCATCCCCACCCTTGTTGTCACGGGGCTCGCCCTTCTACTTTTGTTGGTTCAACGTGACCTTGGAACTGCTTCGATCTTCGTTTCCATTTTCACCATTATCATCTTTCTTGCCACGGGCAAACGCAGAGTCCTATTCATTGCCTTTGTTTTTCTGTCGCTTGCGATCGCGCTTGGATATCTCTTCATTGACATCATCACGATCCGCGTTGAAGGTTGGCTGAACCCGTGGAATGACCCATCGGGCAATTCATATCAGATCGTTCAATCCATTCTTGCCGTTGCGAACGGCGGAACATTCGGGCGCGGATTGGGGCTTGGGAGTCCGCTGTTGGTTCCGGTTGCCATTTCAGATTTTATCTTCGCGGCGATCGCGGAAGAGACCGGTCTGGTCGGGACCCTTGGCCTGCTCGCCACCATTTGGCTAATCCTGGCCCGTGGGCTGGTCATCGCCTTGCGCGCCGCAGACAGATTCCGCCGCTACCTGGCTGCCGGTATTGTCACCTATTTTGGTATCCAAAGTTTGTTGATCATTGGCGGCAATCTGCGTCTTCTACCCCTCACCGGCGTAACCCTGCCTTTTGTTTCCTACGGCGGATCGTCATTGTTGACATCATTCATTGCCCTTTACATTTTGATGGTGATCAGCAACGCAGAAGATGCAGAACCCGCTCAATTGGAAACCCCTCAACCCTACTCGATCCTCGGCGGGCTGCTGGCATTGGGCTTTGCGGCATGCGCCTTTTCTGTCGGTTGGTGGGCAATTCTCCGCGGACCAGACCTGCTAAACCGGACAGACAATCCGCGCCGCGCGATCGCCGACCGCTTTGTGCCAAGGGGAGAGTTGGTGGACCGCAACAACCAACCCATCAACATTACCGAAGGGGAAAGCGGCTCACTGATCCGTGTATATGAATATCCTGAGCTCGCCCCCATAACTGGATACACGCATCCTGTTTACGGTCAGGCCGGACTGGAGGCTTCACTCGATGATTACCTGCGCGGACTTCAGGGAAATCCCGGCACGCTCATGTGGTGGGAAAGGTTGATCTACGGCACTCCCCCGCCCGGTTTGGATGTGAGATTAAGTCTCAGCCTGTCTTTGCAAAGCAAAGCAGATCAACTCCTTGGAGGGCACGCCGGCGCAGTGGTGTTGATGAATGCTGAAACTGGCGAAATCCTCGCCATGGCATCGCACCCCACCTACGACCCAAACAACCTCGACACAGACGGCGGGACACTCGCACAGAATCCATCCGCGCCATTGGTCAACCGGGCAGCGCAAGGTTTATATCCAATTGGCACATCCACGCTTCCACTGTTGCGCGCCAGGTTTGGAGATGCCATCCCATCTGATGAAGAATTAAAGTCCTATTATCAAAGACTTGGTTTATATTCTCCTCCAGACATCAATATGCCCGTTGCTGCGAATCAAAGCAGCGCCCAGCCTCAAGAATTACAAGTCAGCCCACTGCAGCTTGCTCTTGCCGCGGCAACCCTCAGCGGACAGGGCGTTCTGCCTGTCCCACGCATTGCAACCGCAGTGAACACACCTGAGCAGGGATGGGTGGTGCTTTCAGCAGAAGGTCAGCCGATCGAGGCGCTTCAGGCTTCGGCGGCGAATGAAACGGCGCTTTCCTTTATCGTGGATGGCGAACCCTTTTGGAGACACATCGGTCAATCCAGCATTGATGAAGATACGGTCATCA
>JAGNWT010000133.1 GCA_017985935.1 Anaerolineales bacterium
CCCGCGTGGATCAGGTCTGGCTGAATCTCTTTGACCACCCGCCGAAAGTCGAGAGTCAATTTGATGAGGTTGCTCCACTTGAACGGTTCACGCCCGCCCTGCCAAATGACCTGATGCACATTCTCCGGCACGGCGCGCGATTCCACCTGCCGTTGATTCCCTTCAAGCTGCACAAAGTGAACTTCATGCCCGCCATCTGAAATGGCTTTCAAAAAGCGATAGTCGTGAGTGGAGTAGCCGAGAGTGAAATAAATCAGTTTCATGGGTCAGGTTGAATGTTGAAGGTTGCAGGTTCTAACTTGAAACCTGCAACCTTCAACCTGTAACTTTACTCACCTAAATCCACCCAGCGCAATTCCTTGCCGAGCGGCATATCGATCAAAGCCTTCTTGCCGATCACATTCTGGATCTCATGCGGTTTGACCGCGCCCGGGGTGGCCGGCCGCAGCACATCGATCATGTCGCGGGTGATGACTTCGCCTGCCTTGATCTCACGCGCGGCGCGCAAACAACGGCGCTGCACGACCTTGGTCTGCTGTTCGTTGCCCGCGATGAATTTATCTGAGCTGCCAAACGAGCGCTCGAGCAGACGGGTCTCTTCGACCATCTTCGCCCAGTTCGCGGGGTTCATCGCAAACTTATGATCGGGTCCCTCGCGGTCATTGCTGTCGGTAAAGTGGCGTTCGATCATGCGCGCGCCCAATGTCACCGCGCCGAGGACAGGCGCAACCGAGTGAGTATGGTCAGACAGCCCGAGGATCACATCGGGGTACATCGCCGCAAAAGTCTTCAGCACGTTCAAATGCAAATGGTCGTAATTATCGGGGCTGGCCGTGTAATTGGTATTGCACTGCATCAAGACCAACTGCTTATTGATCTTCAGGATCGCCTGCACCGCGCGCTGCACGTCGGCAATATCCGCCGCGCCGCAAGCGATGATCATGGGCTTGCCTTTGGACGCCATGTGTTCCAGAGCTTCGATCCAGTCGATCTCGCCTGAGCCAGCCTTGAAGGCGGGAATGTACGGGTTGACATGCTCGATCGAATCGTAATCGTAGGGCGAGGTGAAGAAATCAATGCCCACCTTGTCGCATTCTTCTTTGAGGATCGGAGTCCAGCTCTGCGAAACGGACGCGGCAGCGTAGACCTCGGTCACGGATTTTTTCCACGTTGCCTGATGGCTGACCTTCGAGTCCATATGGGTAAAGCCGTAGTCCGAGACGATCTTCGGGGCAATAAAATGCTGAAATTTGGCGGCGTCTGCTCCCGCTTCTTTGGCAAGGCGGATAAGGTTCTTCGCCCGCTCCAGGTCGCCGTCATGATTCGCCGCGATGTCCGCAATGAAATAGGTCGGGTGATCCAATCCAATGATGTGATCGTTGATCTTTATGTTCATAACTCCTCCGAATCTGTGGAAAAGGTTGGGTGAATCCTGTGGATAACTGTATTGAAACTGTGGATAACTGCCGCGAAATTTGAGTTTTCAGGGCGCTTCTTGTGGTAAAAAGGCGCATTTTCACTCCCAACCTGTGGATAACCAGCCTGGAAGTGGTGAAAAAGTCTAGCCTTTTTGTTGATAACTGCGGATCTTTTGTGGATAGCCCTGTTGATGTTGAGTGTAAAACTCGTCCAAACCTGTGGAAAAGTCGGGGAGAGATTCGCCCAAAACTGTGGACAGCTTGTTGGTAGATAGGGCAAGGTTGTGGGAACGTTTTGCGGTCAGGTTGGAGGTGTGAATCGAGCGCGGGGCGATCTCGCTTTCGCGCAATTTGAACTTGCGGGCAACCTCCACCCCAAACTGATACTTGCTCATGGCCTGCGCGCCGACCACATGATACAACCCCGTCAACCCGCCTCCAAGCATCTTCAGCAACAAGCGGGCGGTGTGATTAACGAGCATCGGACAAAAGATGGCGTCTGTAAAACCGCTCATGCTTTTATTGTTGGTGAGATTGTTAAAGAAAAATTCCGCCAGACTCCGCCGCCCGCCAAGACTCCAGCCGTAGAAGTTCACACGCGCGATCACCACGCTCTGGTTCTCGGTCTGGACCGCCTGCTCGCCAGCCAGTTTTGTTCTGGCATAAACGTTCATTGGGTTGGGTTGGTCGCGCTCGGTATAGAATCCGCTTTTTTGCCCATCGAAGATGGCGTCGGTCGAGATGTGCGCCATGGAGATCCCCCGCATTTTGCACACCTTGGCGATCTGCGCCGGCAGGTCTGTGTTCAATCGCTGCGCCAGATCAGGCTCGTTCTCACAGCGGTCCAGGTCTGCCAGAGCGGCGCAGTGGATCAGCCATGCGGGACGGGTTTCTTCGATCACCCGACCGACCGAAGTCAGGTCGCTCAGGTCAGCCTTCACAACCTTGAATGGAGCATTGACCAGTTTGCCGCGGTCCACGCCGATCACTTCGTGCGAAGACATCGCCTCCTGCGCGAGGTTGATTCCCAGCAGACCGCTGACACCAGTGATGAGAATCCGCGCCATGGGTTTACCCCTCGAGTTTGCCCTGCGCGAACAATTCTTCGAACGGCGCGATATATTTCTTGATTCCTTCAATATCAAGCCATTCTGAATTGTTATCGCTCGAATAATACGTTCCTTCATTCAGGGACTTGCCCTTGTCCTGCCACGAGTAACCGAACCAGGTGGCTTCGGCGGGCTGAACCACATACATCTTATCCAGCTCGATCGTGTGACGCGCTTCATCTTCTGAAATAAGCATCTCGTGCAATTTTTCGCCCGGGCGGATCCCAATGATCTCGATCACCGCATCCGGCGCAATGGCTTTCGCGAGATCGACCACTTTTGTGCTGGGGATCTTCGGGATGAAGACCTCGCCGCCTTCCATCTGTTCGATGCAGGTGATGACAAAGCGTACGCCCTGCTCAAGCGAAAGCCAGAAGCGGGTCATGCGGTCATCGGTGACGGTGACTTTACCGCTACCGCGCTGCTTCAGGAACAGCGGAACGATCGATCCGCGCGAGCCGACTACGTTCCCGTATCGGACGCACGAGAAGCGGGTTGCCGAGCCCCCGGCATACGCGTTGCTTTGGATCGTCAACTTCTCTGCTGCAAGTTTTGTCGCCCCGTACAAGTTCGCCGGGCTGACAGCCTTATCCGTGCTGACCGTGAGCACTTTCTTCACTCCGGCATCGAGCGCCGCTTCAAGCACATTCGCTGTGCCCATGATGTTGGTCTTGATCGCTTCCATCGGGTTGTACTCGCAGGCGGGCACCTGCTTGAGCGCCGCCGCGTGGACAACAATATCCACGCCGTGCATGGCGCGCACAAGGCGCTCGCGGTCGCGGATGTCGCCAATGAAATAGCGCAGGCGCGGGTCGTTGTATCCGCCCACCTGCATTTCGTGCTGCTTCAACTCGTCGCGGCTGAAGATGATGACCTTCTTCGGCTGGTACTCATCCAAAAGAATTCTTGTGAATTTTTTACCGAACGATCCTGTGCCGCCGGTGACGAGCACCACTTGATTTTTCCAGTCCATAAGTTCTCCTATTTCGAGGCTTTGAACAAGCCAGAGTCTTTCGAGATGAATATTTCGCCGTTCTTTTTCATTATCTCAGCAAGTTCGCGCTCCACGGTTTGAAACGCATCTTCCTGCAAGTCTGCAGTGGATGTCATCGAACGGATGTACGCCCGGACCGCCGAGAGTTCTTTCACCCGCAGGTTGTCGAGATATTGGGTCAATTCTACACGCGGAAAAAATTCCTGCAATTGTCCGCTTCCATTTTCGAGCGTGAACGCCGATGTGATCGTTTCTCTTTTCACGGCACAGCCCGCATGGTCAAGCATTTCCCACAACTCACGCATGTGATTCGTACCGAGGGTGGAGGCAAACAACGCGCCATTATTTTTCAAGACACGCCGCGCTTCCTGCAACGCCTTTTTACGATCAGCGACATGATAAAGCATGTGATTGGCAATGACCGCATCGAAGGTCTCATCAGCATGGGGGATGGATTGGGCGTCGATCTTCTCGAACTTGAAACTGCGTCCCGTTACGACCAGATTCCGCCACGCTGAATCAAGCATCCCGTCGGAAAGATCGGAGAGGGTGATGGTCCAGCCTGCGGGGATTCGATCCGCGCATTCCTTCCACATCGTGCCAGCGCCGCAGCCCAACTCCAAAATATTTGCATCGGCAGGCAATGTGACCAGCGCATCGAATACCCAGTTGAACCAGCCCTGCGGATTCGTGCTGAACTTTTGATGGATCGCGATGCGCGCATCGAGGTTTGCAGAATCTTTGTACTGGTCTGT
The DNA here is from genome assembly GCA_017985935.1 of Anaerolineales bacterium. GTDB lineage: Bacteria > Chloroflexota > Anaerolineae > Anaerolineales > Villigracilaceae > Villigracilis. Next base: position 4,277 of record JAGNWT010000133.1, read on the forward strand.
GGTGAGATATTGCTGGTCGGTAAATCTTTGCATTTTATTTCTTTACAACGATCAAGGGATACTGCCCGTTCTCAGCGAAGAATTTCGGGAAGACACCTTCGAGCCAGAAGATAAATTTCAAGAACGCCCGCCCGCCAAAGGGACGGATGAAGTTGCGCAGGATGCGGGTGCTCAGTCCGCGCCAGGGTTTGAGTTCGATGGTCATCTTCGAGCCGATCTCACGCTTGAGCCATGCGGGAGACATTTTTTCAACGAAGGTTCCCGCGGGGGCATCTTCGCTCAACCATTCCTTTTTCTTCTTCGCATCGCGCCCAGTGACTTTGCGCAGCAGACCGATGAACGGTTCTGCCATGCGGCTGATGAGCGGGTCACTCCACCCATTGACGATGGCGGCGGTGCGACCAGGGGCAAGCACACGATGGATCTCGGCATACGCGCGCGGATGTTCAGGCAAAGCAAGGTGATGGATGGCATGCATCGAGACCGCGCCATCAAAAGCATCTTTTTTGAAAGGCAGATTCGCCAGGTCACCAACCACGAACAAACCGTGATCGCCGATGCGGGTGCGCGCTTCACGCAGGGCTTGAATGGAAATATCAAGGCACACGCGTTTTTCGTAGCCCGCTGAATAGGTCTTGTACTCTTCATATTGGACAGGACCAGAGCCCGCGTCCAGCATGAACCGCCCCGTGGAGATCAATCCATTCATCACGCGCAGGCGTGTCTTGTGGATGTATTCGCGCGAGACGGGGCGCAGGTCTTCATAACGGGCATTCTGATAATTTCCGTCATCTTCCTGCATCCAGCCGATCTCGTCGTAGAACTCGCGTACTTTTTGTTTGGTTTCGTTTGTCATATT
>JAGNWT010000071.1:0-14439 GCA_017985935.1 Anaerolineales bacterium
CAACCAAAAACGCGCCTAATCCGCGAACGAGGTCCAGCCATTGCAAACGGGAGTGTTCTTCGTGGTGCGGAGTTTGATTGGTCTGCGTCATTTTTGAATTATATACTCCAAGCCTGTCAACGTGGACCTGTGAAATATGAGGATAATAAAAGACTTCCAAATTCCTTGCTGATTATATATAATATATAATCATGACAGTCGCTTCTGAAAAAGAACTTACCCATAAACCACTCAAAGAAGAGATTTTTGACGCATTGCACCGCCAGATCATCGCGGGAAAATATTCTCCTGGCGATTGGCTAAGACAGGAGGATATCGCCAGTCAAATGGGTGTCTCCATGACACCCGTCCGCGAAGCGCTGGATCTACTTGTTGCCGCCGGGCTTGCAGAGCGTGTTCCCTATCGGGGCGTTCGCGTTCGGGAAATGTCCACCAAGGACATTGTCGAAGCCTATGGGATGAGACTTCTACTTGAAGCATTGATCGCTCAAGAAGCTGCGATACACATAACCCCGGATCAGATTATTGGTCTCGAAAAGATCATGGATGAAATGAAGAAACGGGTCAAATTGAACGAGATGCCGCAGGAAAGGCAATTAAGCCGTGAGTTCCATTCATTGATAGCCCGATCCACTGGCAATAATCTGCTCATAAAGTTGTATGATGTAGTCACAAATGCATTTCCAGATTGGCTCTTGTATGAAGCAGTTTTTCGAAACCCCGAACTGCTCGCAAACAGCGTGACCCAAACCTACGAAGAACACACAGCGATCGTGGATGCGCTGAAAGAAAACAACCCGGACAAGGCGGCTCAATCCTCGCTGGTGCATGTGCTAGACTCTGGAAAGTGGCTCAAAGATTACCTCGGCATCCCGGCTGAGTTATTAAAAGAAAAAGAACAACAAGTAACCCACTTGATCAAGAAAACCAAATAGGAGGCATTATGTCGGAAGAACTTTACAAAGAAATGGCTCAAAGCATTATCGATGGTGATTCAGATGTTGCGATCGAACTTGCAAAAAAATCCATTGAGTTGAACATGCACCCGCTCGACACGATCACGAAGGGATTTGTGATCGGCGTGAACTACATCGGCGACCAATTCGGTTTGGGCGAAGCATTCCTGCCTGAACTCGTCATGGCGGGCGAGGCGATGAAAGCCGCCGTGGCCGTGTTGGAACCTGAGCTGCTCAAGCTTGGCGAAGCCCGCGAAATGCTGGGCAAGGTTGTGCTGGCAACCGTTGAAGGTGACATCCATGAGATCGGCAAAACCCTTGTCGGCACGATGTTGAGCGCTTCAGGCTTCGAAGTCGTTGACCTCGGCGTGGACCAACCCGCCGACAAGATCATCGGCAAGGCGCTTGAGATCAACGCCAACATCATTGGCATGAGCGCGTTACTTACCACCACGATGGTACGTCAGCGTGAAGTGATCGAAGAGCTGGATAAGGAAGGTCTGCGTCCGCGGATTAAAGTGATGGTCGGCGGCGCTCCCATTACCCGTGACTGGGTCACCAAGATCAAAGCAGACGGCTACTCTGAAGACGCCATCGGTGCGGTGAAGGTCGCGAAGGAATTGGTCGGCAAGGGCGACGCGTAGATCTCTAAAAAAGACAGTTCAGTAAAAAATTATTATTACAAATCGAAGGTTACAAGTTGAATTTCGTAAGAACAAACTTGTAACCTTCAACCATATCTAGTCTTTTCGCCAAAGAGACTCGAATTCTGAATTCCAAGTTCATATTATTTGAAAATTAGAGGTGTTCCATGCGACCAAAACTCACTCTGCTAAGCGATGAGATCATCGCCAGAATTCTGGAAGAAGCCTACGAGCTGCTGCTCAAGCCTGGAATAAAGGTCCAGAATGAAGAGGCGCGAGATTTGCTTGCCAGAGCCGGCGCGACCGTCAACCCAGATACCCATGTAGCACAGATTCCCGCATCGATGGTCAAGAAAGCGTTGGAAAGTGTGCCGCATGAGTTCTATCTTTATGATTACGACGGCAAGCCCACGATCCACTATGGAGGCGACTCGGTCCACTTTGACCCGGGCTCGTCGGGCATCACCATGCTCAACCCTGAAACGCTCGAGCATGAAACCACAGAAACCGAACACCTCATCCGCTTGATCAAGGTTGCAGAGCAGCTCCCGCAATATGACGCCCAGTCCACTGCGGTCATTTGTCACGACGTTCCCAAAGAGATCCAGGATTCGTATCGGCTTTATCTAGCCTTGCTCTACTCGAAGAAGCCCATTGTCACAGGCGCGTTCACCAACAAGACCGTGCAAGAAATGATCGACATGCTCGCGCTCTTCGCCGGCAGCAAGGAAGCCGCCCGCGAGAAACCACGCGCCGTCTTCGATGTCTGCCCCGCGCCGCCATTGATCTGGTCAAACTTTGGCGCAGGGAATCTGATCGCGCTCGCGCGCGCGGGCATCCCCGCTGAGATCGTATCTGTCCCGTTGGCAGGAGCAGCCGCCCCAGTGACCATGCTTGGCACTGTCACCCAGCACACGGCGGAATGCTTCGCGGGGATCGTCATCCATCAACTTGCTCATGCGGGCTCACCCATCGTTTGGGGCGGCGCCGCGGCGATCTTCGACATGCGCAAAGGCGCAACACCGATGGGCGCAGTTGAGACAGCGATGCTCGATTGCTCGTACGCGCAAGTCGCGAAGACCCTCAACATGCCCACACACACGTATCTCGGCGCAACCGATTCAAAACTTGTCGATGCGCAGGCAGGGCTTGAAAGCGGAATCTCCGCCATGGTCGGCGCGTTGAGCGGAATCAATATGATCTCCGGCTCCGGCATGCTGGACTTCCTTGCCTGTCACAGCGCGGAAAAACTTGTGCTCGACGCGGAAGGCATCGCCATGGCGAAGCGCATGATCGGCGGGGTCAAGCAACACACCGACACTCTCGCCACAGGTTTCTACGATGACAAGATCAACTTCAAAGGCGGTGACTTCCTCAAGCAGAAAGCCACCATGCAGCTCTTCCAAAAAGAACAGCACCTGCCCAGCAGTGTCATCGATCGTGACTCGACGCGGGCGTGGAAAGCCGCTGGCAGCCTGGATGCATTTGGGCGTGCAAAACTCCGCGTGAACGAATTGCTCGCATCCTACCGCCGACCTGAAATTGACCCTGCCCAGGAGATCAGACTCCACGCCTTTATATTGGATCTCGCCCAAAAGTGCGGTCTCGAAGAGCTGCCCAAACTGGAAGATTACCAACCCACATAATTCAGATCGCAGGAAAAAATCACAAAGAGTGCGGACCTCCGTCCACACTCTTTTCATAAAAAATAAAATGCATAATCTCGCCCAACTGTTACAAGTCCCCCATGTGGACAATACTTTACCTTACGACATCTCCCCCGACGGGCAGAGAATGATATTTTCGTGGAACAAGTCAGGAAAGTGGGAATTGTGGGAGAGCAGAGAATCAGACGTTAGAGAAATGGAACTGGGTCTGGATGGTGCGAAATTTTCTCCACGCTTCTCACCAGACGGCTCAATGCTTGCCTTCGCGTTGGATTTGGACGGCAGCGAGTCGTATCACATCGCGGTTCATGACTTCAACACAAAAGTCACCACCGACCTGACGCCGTCTATTGCTTATGCGCATCAACCAAATATGAGTTGGTCACCAGACGGCAAAATGCTGGCTGTGCTTTCTGACATGAAGGGACAGTTCGCCGCGTACCTGCTCCCTATTGACGGAAGCCCTATACGTTTGCTGAAAAATATTTTTCATCCATGCTGGGATGCGGTCTGGTCGCCAGATGGTCAGTGGATCGCCATTGAGTCAGAGTCGACCGCGAGTGACAGGACGATCCATGTTGTGCCTGTGGGACGCACCCGCAAAGGACCGAAGGTCAACACAGTGCAGTTGAAGATCAACGGAAGTGTGTTGAACGCGCAGCATCCCGCATGGTCGCCTGATTCAAAGTCTCTTGCATTTTCTGCCGAAAATAGCGAGTGGCATGACATTGGGTTGCTCAATGTCGAAACGCAGGAGATCACCTGGGTCAACGAGTCTGTTGGAGATGACACACAGCCTGCGTGGTCGCGGAGCGGAGAAATCATAGGGTGGATTCACTCTGAAGGCGCAAAGACCAGTTTTCAGTTTAAGAAAATGAACGCTGACATCGCGCAGATTCAAATCGGGGCGGGCGTTCATTCTTTTCCAAAGTTCAATGCCGAAGATGTTGTCATTCTTTATGAAGATTCAAGTCATCCATGTGATCTGTGGATGATGAATTTGGAAGACAGCTCTTGCAGACAGTTGACAGATTCGCTGCCTGCCGAGTTGAAGGATGCTGAATTTGTTCAGCCTGAGGAAGTTTGGTACGCCGGCATGGACGGTGTGAAAGTACCTGCGTTGTTGTATCGCGGTCAGAGCGAACGGGCAGTGATCGATATTCACGGCGGACCAAATTGGCATGTTCAGTTTTTATGGTCACCTGCGACGAGTTACATGGTTTCGCGCGGGTGGTCGGTGTTGATGCCAAACTATCGCGGCTCTACAGGCTATGGCAAAAAGTGGCAGAACGCCAGCCGCTACGACATGGGCGGCGTGGACACAGATGATTGCGCGGCAGGTGTGAAATATTTGGTCGAGCATGGGCTGGCTGAAAAAAATAAGATCGCGGTCACAGGCCGAAGCCACGGCGGTTTTTTGACGATGTCTTGCCTGACACGCTATCCCGAGTTGTTCGCGGGCGGTTCCGCGGTGGTGCCGTTCTTGAACTGGTTCAAATCTCATAAAGATTCGCGTGAAGATTTGCAACACTGGAACATTGAGAACATGGGCGACCCTGAAGACAACAAAGAGTTGTGGCATTCGCACTCGCCGTATTTCTTTTTGGATAAAATCAACGCGCCCGTGCAAATGATCTGCGGTGGGAACGATCCGCGCTGCCCTGCATCCGATTCGATCATGGCACGCGATAAACTTGTGGAGTTGGGCAAGGATGTGGAGTTGTTGTTATACAAAGATGAAGGGCATTCGTTTTTGAATATTGAGAATGTGATCGATGCGGAAGAAAAGAGTGCAGCGTTTTTGGAGAAGGTAGTTAAGGGTTGAAGGTAAAAGTGATAAGTGATAATTGACGTGCGAAAAATACCGAGTGATGAGGAGCAGAGATGGAAAAGTTGAAGTTTATTTCAGACGTGGAAGTTGTTGCGATCCACAACACAACTTTGAGAATTTTGAGCGAAGTAGGTTTTGTGTGGACGCACAAACCAAGCCTCGACATTCTCACCAGTGCGGGATGTACGATCAAAGGCAATCGTGTGTACTTCCCTCCACAGTTGGTGGAAGACTGCATCAAAAAATCGGGCAAGACAGTGACGATCAAGGGGCGCAATGGCTCCACGAAAACCCTCGGTGACGGAAAAGGCAACTTATATTTTCACAACCTAGGCGGCGCGCGCGATGTATTTGAAGCGCAGACCGGCACACGCCGCTCAGCCATTGAGCAGGATGTGATGGACGCGACCCGACTGCTCGACGCACTGGAAAACTGCCACACCGTCACGCCTTTCTTCACGCCTCAGGATGTACCCGGCGAGTTGATGTCCCTGTTCATGTATCGACATTCAATTCCGCACACGATGAAACCATTACAGGGACCCGGCATTCAGTACGATTTCGAGGTCAAGCATGCGTTGGAAATGGCAGCGGTGATCGACACCAAACCTGCCGAGTTGACTCTCTCCCTGTCGCCTGTATCGCCGCTGACGATTCCCGATCACGAGGCGGCGGCGGTCGTGGAAATGGCAAAAGCAGGCGTAGCGTTCGCGACCCTTCCCTGCCCGACGGCTGGCGCAACATCCCCGATGACCATTGCGGGCAGTCTCGCACAGCAAAATGCGGAAACGCTTGCCATCATGGTGCTGTCACAGATCATCAACCCCGGTCTGCCCATCGTGTACTGCGGACGACTTGGAATGCTCGAACCGCGCACAGGCTTGATCTGGGGCGGGCTGGAACTGGGGCTGACTTCCGCCGCCACCGTTCAACTCGGACATTACTACGGATATTCGGTCAACGTGTATGGATTCTCCACGAATGCACACACGATCGACGCCCAAAACGGATTCGAGCGCGGCATGAACGCGGTCATCCCTGCGTTGGCTGGCGCGGACGAACTCTCAGGCATCGGCGAGATGGAGGCGGGCGTAATGGGGTCGTACGCGCAAATGGTTTTGGATAATGAACTCGCGGGGCATATCATCCGTCTGCGGAGCAGCATTGAGGTCAGTGACGACACACTCGCCTTTGAAGGCATTCTCAAGGCGATGGACGGCACACGCAACTTCCTCGGGCAGAAGCATACAATGAAATACCTGAAGAAGGAATTGCACCTCACCAAACTTGCGGAGCGCAATTCATGGGAACCGTGGGAAAAGAACGGTCGCAAAGGCATTGTGGAAAATGCCCAAGCCGAAGCGGATCGCATTTTGCGTGAACATCAGGTCCCGCCGCTGGAAGCGCATCAGGAAAAGGAACTTGACAGGATCATGGCTGCGGCTGAAAAAGATCATGTGAAGAAAAGATAATTTATAATCTGCAGACCAACCTTATGAGTAGAGGAGATGCGCATGTCGGAAGTCAACGAGCTTGCTGAAAAATTAAAGTCCGAAGGTGAAAAGTTTGCAGGGGTATTTTCCGCGTTGACCGATGAACAATGGCAGTCGGAAGTTTATACCGAGGGCGAAACGTGGACGATCCGCAATGTGCTTTCGCATTTCGTCACCTCAGAGCGCGGGTTGGTCAAACTCTTCGAGCAGATCCGCCAGGGAGGGAGCGGGGCGGCGGATGATTTTTCGATCGACCGCTACAACACTGCACAGCAGGAAAAGACCAAAGAACTTCTCCCTGCTGAATTGCTGGAACAATATAGATCAGTGCGCGCCAACTCCATCAACTGGGTCACAGGCTTGAAAGAGTCGGAGTTGGAACTTCAAGGTCGTCATCCGTTCATGGGCATGACCAGCATCCGAGAAATGATCAAGATGCTGTATCTGCACAATCAACTCCACTATCGTGATCTGAAAAAAGTATTGAAGTGATAAAGTAAGAAGTGAGAAGTAAAAGATAAGCACGGCACATAAGCCTTTGTTTTTTTCTTCTTTCTTTCATTCTTCATCATTCGGCCTTTCTTATGAAACTACCTCCCTTCAAACTCGAACGATATTTCGCAAAATATGAATTCAACACTGAATTCCTGCTGTGCTCTTCGGACTGCGAAGCCATGTCCATTGCGGATCTACTCGCCATGGAAGCGGGCGCGGCAGAAAAATTTCAGAATGTGTGGCTGGGCTACACAGAATCACTGGGCAGCCCAGCGCTGAGAAAAGAGATCGCCGGCATCTACTCGAGCATTCAGCCTGAGCAAATCCTCGTCCACACAGGGGCGGAAGAAGCGATCTTCCTCTTCATGCACGCCGTGCTCAAGGAAAATGACCACATCATCGTCCATGCACCCCACTATCAGTCCCTGAGCGAAGTGGCAAAAGGGATCGGCTGTCAGGTCAGCCCGTGGTTGGCGCGTGAAGAAAATGGATGGGCGCTTGATCTCGATGAACTGCGGCACCTGATGCGCACGACCACCAAAGCGATCATCATAAACACGCCGCACAACCCGACAGGCTATCTCATGTCTCGCGCAGATTTTGACGAACTGCACAAGTTTGCGCAGGAAAAGAAATTGATCCTGTTCTGCGATGAGGTTTACCGGGAATCAGAATACAACTCCGCTGACCGGCTCCCTGCCGCCTGTGATTACGGCGAGCATGCCGTCTCTCTTGGCGTCACATCCAAAACCTATGGAATGGCAGGTCTGCGCATTGGCTGGGTAGCAACGAAGAACAAAAAGATCTTCGATGCGATGGCATCGCTCAAAGACTACACCACCATCTGTAACTCCGCGCCGAGTGAATTTCTCTCCGAAGTTGCCCTGCGGAATAGACAACAACTCATTGACCGCAACCTTGGCATTATCCTGGGCAATCTCGCCATCGTGGATGGTCTTTTCAAGCAACACTCCTCACTCTTCACCTGGGTTCGTCCGCGGGCTGGCTCCATGGGATTCCCCAAACTGCTCAGGGGCAACGTCGAAGACTTTTGCGATGATCTGGTCAAGAAGGCGGGCGTTCTACTCTTGCCCGGCACCATGTACGACGACTCAAGAAATCATTTCCGCCTTGGGCTCGGCAGAAAGAATCTTCCGCAGGCAGTTGAAAGGCTCGAAGATTATTTAAAGAAACGATAATCAATGACCGCCTATCTTCGTCTTTCCCGCCCGCTTCACCTGCTCCTCGCCGCGCTGACCTACACCCTCGGTGCGAGCATCCCTGCCTATCTTGGCAAGCCGCTCCAGCCCGCCGTCTTTGCGCTGGGGTTGGCTGGCGTTCTCCTCGCGCAGTTAAGCATGTCTCTGCTTGCCGAAGTCTTCCGCCCGCACAATGAACCGCTCATCAAAGACGAAACCCCAAAACAAAAAGAGACTCTGCGTAACAACCTGCTTTACATCTCCATTGCCTCGCTCACCGTGAACGCGGTCATTGCCTTTCTGCTTTACACCAACCAACAACTGACCATCTCCGCTTTTTATTTTTTGCTTTTCTCGCTCCTGCTCGTCCTCGCCTATGCGGTTCCACCCATCCGCCTACTCAACCGCGGATTTGGTGAATTGTCACTCGCGGCGCACATCGCTTACATCACCCCATCCATTGGGTTCATTCTGCAAGCCAAAGAAAATCACCGCCTGTTGATCTTCATCATTGTCCCGCTGACCGCGCTTGCCCTCGCGTATTTCCTCGTGCTTAACTTCACTTCGTTCATCGAAGACCAAAAATATCAACGCGGAACTTTTCTGCGAAGCCTCACTTGGGAGCGCGCTGTGCCTTTGCATCACAGCCTGATCGCGCTGGCTTATCTCATCTTTGCCATTGCGCCCCTGCTCGGCTTTTCCATTCTGCGCTCTGCCTTCTTCACACTGCCTTTCGCCATTTTACAAATTCTGCTGTTGCGGCACATCTCACTGGGCGGCAAACCAAACTGGACATTACTCACCGCCACCGCTCTCGCAGTCTTCGGATTGACAACCTACTTCCTCACCCTCACTTTCTGGATTCGATAACCGTGCCCGAATTTTTGACTCTCCTCCCGCCCGATCAGGCTCGCGACGAATTACTCTCGCATCTTTCCGCGCCGACAATTGATTCTGTCTCTGTTGATGTTGCTCAGGCCTTGAGCCGCTTCACCGCAGCGGCCGTATTTGCCCCGCACCCGCTGCCCGACTTCCGCCGCACCACCGTGGACGGATTCGCCGTCCGCGCACGAGACACCTTCGGCGCAAGCGACTCCCTGCCCGCGTACCTCAACCTGGTAGGCGAAGTGCCGATGGGCGGTACGCCATCCTTTGAACTTGGAGCAGGTCAATGCGCTTTGATCCACACGGGCGGCATGCTGCCCAACGGCGCGGACGCAGTGGTGATGATCGAGTACACGCAATCGGCACAATCCAGCGAGATCGAAATCTTTAAATCTGTAGCCGATGGCGAGAACGTGATCAACATCGGTGAGGATGTTGCCCAGAATCAACTGGTCATCCCACAAGGGACTCAACTCCGCCCCGCAGAGATCGGCGGACTCATGGCATTGGGCATCACAAAAATTGCCGTTGCAAGGAAGCCTCGCATCGGGTTGATCTCCACAGGTGATGAAGTCATCGAGCCAGAAAAATCTCCAAGACCCGGGCAGGTGCGTGACATCAACTCGTACACCCTCGGCGCGCTCGTCGAAAAAAGCGGCGGGGAAGCGATCCGCTATGGGATCTTTAGCGACCAGTTTTCGGTGTTGAAAGATGCGGCGGCGAAGGCGCTCTCCGAATGTGACGCGGTCATCATCACCGCAGGTTCATCCGCGTCCACAAGAGACATGACCGCAGATGTCATCCGCACTTTGGGCGAGCCCGGCGTGCTCGTGCATGGCATCAACACCCGCCCCGGCAAACCCACCATCCTTGGGGTGTGCAACGGCAAGGCGGTGATCGGGCTTCCCGGCAACCCTGTCAGCGCATTGGTGAACGGATATTTGTTCGTGGTGCCTGTGATCGAAAAATTATTGAGCGCATTGCCAAAACCCAAAGCGACCGTGCAAGCCACTCTGACCGTGAACCTGCCGTCCCAAGCAGGACGTGAAGATTGGTGGCCGGTGAAATTAGTTGTCAACGATCGCGGTTATCTTGCAGAGCCGATCTTCGGGAAATCCAATCTCATTTTCACGCTTGCCTCCGCCAATGGACTCTTACGCATTCACCCCGATGCCACCGGGCTGAGCGCGGGCGAACAAGTGCAAGTGGTTCTGATCTAAACCTCATCTCAAAGGACATTCATGCTTCTCGAACTCTTCAACAAGCCCGTTGGATTCTTTCTGCTTGCAATGGCGATCATTCTCATCACACCGCTGCTTTCCGAGCGGTTGAGACTACCTGGCATCATCGGCATCATCATCGGCGGCATGTTGATCGGTCCGCACGGATTCGGACTCATGCAGGACGGTGACCGAATCCAATTCCTTTCCACCATCGGGTTGGTGTACCTGATGTTCAGCGCAGGTCTGGAAGTGGACATCAATCAGTTCATGCGGGTGCGCACCCGCGCGCTGGTCTTCGGCATCATTACATTTATTTTCCCGCAATTGATGGGCATGGGGCTGGGTTACATCCTCGGTCTCGACTGGCTCGGTATGATCCTGCTTGGTTCAGCCTTTGCATCGCACACCCTCATCGCATTTCCCATCCTCACCAAACTTGGCGTGGCTCGCAATGAGGCGGTCGCTGTCACTACTGGCGCAACCGTTCTGACAGACATCGGCGCATTCATTGTGCTCGCCGTGGTCCTTGGAGCGAAATCGGGCGGCGGAATCACCATTGGGTATTTTCTGCAGCTGCTGGTCATGCTTGCCATCTTCACCGCCGCCATCATCTTTGGATTACCGCGCATCGGAAAGATCGTTTTTCAAAAACTCACAGGGCGCGCAGTTGAATTTCAATTCGTGATCGTCACGCTGTTTGTCGCCGCCTTCGTTGCCGAACTCATCGGCGTGCATGAAGTGGTCGGTGCATTTCTCGCGGGGCTGGCGGTCAACTCCATGCTTCCGCGCCACAGCCCGGTCACAGGGCATGTGCTCTTCATCGGCGAATCATTTTTCATTCCCGTCTTCCTGCTCTACAGCGGACTCATCACCGACCCGCTCACCTTCCTCAAGAGCCCGCAGACCATCATCGTCGCCATCGGCGTGACCATCGTCGCGTATATTTCCAAACTCATTGCCGCGTGGATCACCGCGAAAATTTACAAATACACCAAGTCGGAATTCTGGACGGTTTACGGTCTTTCGCATGCGCAAGCCGCGGTCACCATCCCAACTTTGGTCATCGGATTGGAAACCGGACTTTTTGACTCCACCCTGTTCAATGCTGCCATCTTGATGATCCTCCTCACTTCGATCACCTCTCCTCTCATCGTCCAGCGCTTCGCTCCCGACCTGAAAACAGATTCAGCAGACGACAAGCCTTTGCCGCTCTTCGGCAGGGTGCTTGTACCCGTCTCTGAGCCGAAACAATCTGAAGGGTTGGTCACGCTCGCAAGCCTGCTCGCCCACGCCTCTCACGGGAAGGTACTGGCGGTCAGTGTTGCCAAAGATATGGGGCTCAACAAAGAAAACAATCTGCTCAGTCACAAAGAACTGCTGGGAAGAATCTCCGAATCTCTGAACGACCCCGAGACAGAGATCGAACTCATCCCGCGCATGGCGTCATCACATGCGCAGGGTATTCTGCACACCGCTCAAGAACAAAATGCATCGCTCATCCTCATGGGCTGGCGCGGCAAGCGGACTTTGCGCGAGAGCGTGCTCGGCTCTGTACTGGACGAAGTGATCTGGGGCTCAGACACGCCCGTGATGATCGGCAAACTTGAACTGCCTTTGAACAGCATGCAAAAGGTGGTTTTCGTTGTTCCTGCCAAGACCGTCCCGCCCATCATTTTGCGCCGCATGCTGGAAGCCAACATCCTCTTCGCCAAGGCGTTGAACGTGCCATTGGTCATCCGCGCGGATTCGAGTTACATGCAGACCTTCGAGGCGTTGCTCACTGTTGCGAACGCCGATCATGTCATCGAATTGGAAATGCTGAAAGATCAACTCAAGCCCGAAAAACTGGAACACGAAGCGGTGAGCAGTTTTATGGTCCTGCCAGGATTTGGTTCACGCAAACGCGTGGCAGACACGCTCGGTCACATGCCCGAGCAGATCGCCAGATCCTTTGACGGCAACCTGGCGATCCTGCATTTCGACAAATAAAAACTCACTTCAAAACCGAATCAAAGAATTCAATGGTGCGCGTCATGGCGGTGGCGAAATTACCGGAGATGTTGTGATTGTCGCCCTCGTAAGTGTACAGGTCGGCGGTCTCCCCGGCTGAGCGGGCAAGCTCGGCAAGGCGGATGGAAAACTCCAAGGGCACATCCTCATCTTCGGTTCCGTGGTGCAGTTGGATCGGTCCCGAAAGATCGGTGAGATAAGAGGTCGCAGAGACCGAATCCCAAAAAGCTGGGTTCTGCTCGGGCGTGCCAAATTCCTCGATCCACCGTGTGCGCCAGCCAATTCCGCGTGAACTTGGCGAAGGAGTGAAAGAGCCGGTGCGCCGCCAGTTGTAAAGCAGGTCTTGATACGAAGCGACCACGCCCGCCCAGATCACCCCGACTTTGACGTCTTCTGAAATGACCATTGCCCGCAAGGTGAGATATCCGCCCATTGAATGTCCCCACATGCCGATCTTCTCGGGGTTGACCTCTGGAAGTTCTTTGATGGATGCGACCGCGTTCAACACGTCGATCTGGTAACCGGGATCACCGTATGCGCCGGTGGGCTCGCCTTCTGAAGCATCATGTCCGCGATAGTCGATTCGAAAAACAACGTATCCCGCTTTTGCAATTTCATCGACATAAGCAATGTACCTTTCGGTGGTGCGGTACACATCGGGCGGAATATAGCCGTGATTAAATACAATGGCGGGAAATCCACCCTCGGGCGGTTCACGGTCCGGGATGGTCAGCAGCGCGTAGATCTTTAATCCCTCTGAAAGATAATAGGAATAATAACGGCGGTAATTCAAGCCCTTATCCAATTCCTTGACGATCGTGATCTCACTGCCGGGGTACTGCCCATTCCGCATGAAGGGAATGCTCATCGGGTACATGACCGGCGTGGCTGTAGGCAATGGCGTGACCGTGAATGTGGACGTTGGAAGGACGGTATTCACGGGCAGCGCAGTTTCGGTCGCAGTGGACTGAACTTCAGCCTCGGGCAAATTGGAAGGCGGCTCAGGTTGAGCGGCACAAGCTGCCAAAAAGAGGAGGGTCATCAACACTAACAATAAAGGTCTTTTCATCAGTAAACTCCTTGCCATTAAGAAAACAACAGGAGGCGGTTAATTACCGCCTCCTGCCTGTTGAAATTATTGTTTTTTCGCTTATGCCTTCGCCGCGGCTTCTGCCTCGCGCAGTTTTTCGGTGGCGCGGAAATATTTCAGGTAGCGCATCGAGTTCGCGTCGCGCCCCAACAACAGGTCAGTTGCGCGGACGGTGCTCCCCAACTTGATCGGGTCGGTGATCGAGCAGGTCACGCCCATTTGCATGGCCAAAGCGAGGAAGGAACTGTTCACCGAGTGACGATCGGGCAAACCGAAGGACACGTTGCTCGCGCCGAGACTCATGTTCACGCCAAATTCTTTTCGGATCAATTCCACAGCCCGCAAGGTCACCGTGGCGGCGGCGCTGTTATGCCCAACGGTCATCACGAGCGGATCGATGATGATGTCTTCAATGGGAATGCCCATTTTGGCGGCGCGCTCGATGATGTGACCCGCCACGGCGAGACGTTCTTCAGCAGTGGCAGGAATGCCGTTATCGCCGATGGTCAGCCCGAGGACTGCCGCGCCTCTTTCCTTTGCCAAAGGCAGGACGCTTGCCAATTGTTTTTCCTCGCCGTTGACAGAGTTGATGAGCGGCTTGCCCGGCGCGGCTTTGAGCCCCGCTTCGAGGATCTTCGGGTCGTTCGAGTCGATGCAGAGCGGGACGTCCACGGCGCCTTTGACGGCTTCGGTCACGACCGAGATCATCGCCACTTCGTCGATCTGCGGATGACCGACGTTCACATCCAGCACATCGGCTCCCCAGGAGACCTGTCTCTTGGCAAGCTGGACAACATATTCCATGTTGTTATCCACCAGCGCCTGACCCAGTTTCTTCATCCCGGTGGGATTGATCTTTTCACCAATGATGACGAATGGTTTGTCGATCCCAATGACAACTTCCTTTTTTTCCGACTTCAAAATAGTATGCATGTGCCCTCCGAAA
>JAGNWT010000071.1:14539-18899 GCA_017985935.1 Anaerolineales bacterium
CGCCTGACCCAGTTTCTTCATCCCGGTGGGATTGATCTTTTCACCAATGATGACGAATGGTTTGTCGATCCCAATGACAACTTCCTTTTTTTCCGACTTCAAAATAGTATGCATGTGCCCTCCGAAAAAATGATCAACCACAAAGGACAAGAAGTGCACAAAGTGAAAAAGCCTTGAAATTTCCTTTGTGACCGTTGTGTGCTTTGCGTTTAAATGTTTTAGTCTTTCAAGAACCTCAATGCGGTTTCAACCAGAACCGCCGTGCCGATGGGCAAAGCGCGCTCATCCAGATCGAACTTGGGATGATGAAGCTCGTACACTTCACGCCCGGGGATCATCGTCCCCAAAGTATACATCGCGCCGGGGGCATTTTTGAGAAACTCGGGGAAATCTTCCGCACCGAGCGATTTGTGCATATCCTGCACGCCGTCACTGCCGAGCAGGTCCTGCCCAACTTCTCGAATGACCTTTGCCACCAGTTTATCGTTGACCAGGGGCGGTCCGCCGTAAATGAAGCTCAATTCATAGTCGCCGCCAAGGGATCTTGCGACCTCGAAGGCGCGGGTCACTTCGGCGCGGATCTGCTTCTGCACATCCATTGAAGTGAAGCGCAGTGTGCCTCGCATGGTGACGCGCTCGGGGATAACATTCTCCGCAAAGCCGCCTTGAATGACACCGATGCTTACCGCCGCGGGTTCGTACGGGTCAATCCTGCGGGAGACAATGGCGTTCAAAGCCATGATGACATGCGCGAGGATCGAAAACGGGTCGACAGTGGTGTGCGGATAAGCCCCATGACCGCCCTTGCCGATAATGACCGCGCTGAAAGTATCCACACCGCCGCCGCTCGGACCTTCATTGATGGCGATCGTTCCGACGGGTCGGGTTGGGTCCACATGCTGGGCAATGACGTAATCCACGCCTTCGACCGCCCCCTCGCGTTCCATGCGCTGCGCGCCGCTCAAGCCTTCATCGTCTGCTGTTTCTTCGGATGGTTGAAACAAAAAGCGGATACGCCCATTGAGTTTTTCCTTCGAGAGCAGATGCGCCGCGCCTAAGGCCATCGCCGTGTGCGAGTCGTGACCGCAGGCGTGCATGGCATTTTCAACTGTAGATTTGTAGTCGTGGTCGTTCATTTCCTGTAAAGGCAGGGCGTCCATGTCGGCGCGGATGGCGACCAGTTTGCCGCCTTCGCCGATCTCTGCCACCACGCCCGTCTTGCCGACTCCGCGTTTGACGCGATAGCCCATCTTCTCCAGCTCATCGGCGACGATGCCCGCCGTGCGATGGACATCGAACCCGATCTCGGGGTGCATGTGAAAGTCACGCCGCCATTCGATCAATTCTTCTGAAATTGCATGTGCCTGTTTAAGCATTCTCTCTCCGCGAGTGATAAAAATTGACTGCCAATGGGCATAGTATACCCGTCGCGGTTACAAATTGGATTTACGCAAAGAAACTGTTTCATAATTCGTTTTTCTACCACAGATGAACACAGATAAATTGGATTTAAAAGCGGTTCAGCCGAGAAAATATCGCCCCATCTACACAGTGACTAGAGTAGCCCGTCCCACCAGCCCCCACAGGTCGAATATACAATACCCACCACCCGCAATCTTATTGTGCACAGCAGACCCATTTTCAAAGTATGTATGAGTATTATCAACCGTCACGTTGTACACATCCGTAAGACGGATGTTCAGCAGTCCCCTTTACCTCATACTGACCTGCCTCTAAATCAAAATAGTAATCCCTTATCCCGAAAGTATTCCAATACCTGGTACGGTTTCAAGTACCGATATTTTGCCTGTAATAAATATAATTTTCTCCTCTAAGTATGCACCTCACCCTATCTTTTCCAGATTATCGAAATTTACTCTAACATCAGAGACTTTATTGATTACATAAAAATACGCTACAAATGCCAAAACTATCAAGACTAACAAAAATACAAAGCAGTAAACTAAGAACTTCCAAATGATTCGCATACATTCAGTGTACATTACTACTTATATCTCTACAATATAGAGCCATTTCAGTGTATAGATATTGAAGTAGTAAGAATTGGCATTCCTTCAAGTTCATCAGGAAAATTACCTTTCATCAGCTCTCTTACCAACTCAATCACTCTAGGATAAGTTTTCAAATAGTATTGCTCACAACTTTGCCTTCCACCGCCTGATGATCCTCCAACATACTTGTCACAAGCTTTTAAATCCCTAATTCTGGCCGGCACGATCATCACATCACCGACATTTTCTTTGTAAATATTGCCTTTCAAAACTTGTTTGAAAAATCCAATATCGTTAAGCTTTTCAATCCATGGCAAATCCTCCAACATGACTCTCACGTCATTCTCACCTTCACCCACCTTCATGTAATGTGGAATGATCAGATGCTTCAGCCCCTCCCCATCCGTACTGACAAAATATCCTACCGCCCTAATTGGCGTCTCTTCTTCCGACGCAATAAAATTTGCTGATTCATACATGGGAGCATATCCGTATTTTTGAACTATATTAACATTGGGTGTTTCATTTATCTTCAATGGTTTTACTTCCGGTCCAAAAGGTTCAATATTGCCAGCACGATACTGATCTTTTATCCAGTTTGCAAACTTCAGATTGGTCATATCTTCCCATTCAATATTTTGGATCTCGGCAATATCTTCCTTTGTTTTTATCTCAACATTTGCTTGCTCAATGCTCAAATTTGCGAAATATTCTGGGTACTCCACAGCTATAAACCTACCCTTCACACTATCATATACGAAGCCTTCCACATAAATTCCATTTTCATCCGAAATACTTACCTGATCTTTGGTCAGTGACACCTCTGTGCCATCGGCGAGTGTTATATGCCACATCTTGCCAGTGCCATCAAATTTCAGCCCCTTGTAGATATTTCCTTTGTATTCCAGAGTCCCATCATCCGTACGGAAAGTGAAGTTCTCAGTCTTCGCGATCTCTTCTTGTAGAGCAATCATTTCAGGGGACACGGTCGGCAAAGGGATGGCAGTCGCTGTGGGCGGCTGGGTGGCGGTAGGAGGAATTTCTGCGGTGGGATTAAGTACAGGCGTCGCGGGTTGAGCGGAGCACGCGGCAAGAGTTAAAACTGCAAGGAGGAAAATCTTTTTCATCGAAAACTCCCTATCAAAATTTCCAAGTTCAAAGGCTGAGAAACTTTTTAATAACTTCGCCACAAAGCCACCAGGGTACTAAGTCGCTAAGTTTTGTATCTTCGCGACTTTGAGCCTTTGTGGTTAGTTTTCAGACGCTTTCTTACGGTTCCGGGAAACCAGCGTAATTGATAGATCGTTTTCCAGTCGTTGGATAATAATAATTCTTCATGGTGGAAATCTTTTCGATCAAGTTTTCGCTGTCTTCAAAATCTGCGCGGACATAATAATAATGCGTGTCATACGGGCTGTCACCAAAGACCGCTGCCAACACATATCCGTTCGCTTCGGCGTAGTCCTTCATCATGATCGTCATGCTGAACCACTTCTGCGTCAGATTGGCATCGGTCAACTTTGGCGGCACAAGCGGCGAGTAATAATCATGGAACATGATGATCTCTGGCTTGTACTGGTCGAGGTATCCCACGGTCAATGCTCCGTTGTGAGCGATGAACTGATCGTTCAATCCCCAGGTGTCGATCGCATCCCAGCCAGAATAATACGGAAGCAAACCCGCTTCGGTCGTTGCGATCACATATCCCTTGCCGCGATAATCCGCCAGCAGTTTGCCCATCTCGTAGCGACCATCGCGCTCGTAAGCCGTGGAACAGGATTGTTGATAGGAAGTGAGGAAGCAATTCTGGAACCAGGCATAATAGACCAGCCCAGCCGCCAGACCGATCAACACGACAAAGTACGCGCGTCTTTCCCTAGCCGACAGCAGCCTCAGCAGCGAAAAATCGACTCGACCCGTGAGCGGAATCCACGACAGGAGGGCAACAGGAACCAGCGCGTACTGGAATCTCGCGCCGTAGTTCATCTCGTCAGAGATCAAGATGAAAGCGCAGGCAAAACCGAGGATCGGAATCAAATATGAAAATGACTGTTTTGCTGTCTCACGCGAGCGGAAGCCTAGTACAAAAGCAAACAAAACAGGCAGGCACAAACGTAAAACGTTCAGCAGGGAATTTTTGAATGAGTCGAGATGCAATCCGCTGCCGCCTTTTTTGTAGAAGGGATTGGGTAACGGGTAGCCAAAATAATTCCAACGCCAAAGGAAGTACGCTCCGCCAAGCACGATAAAGACCAAGCCAAAAGTGAAAATGATGCTTGTTGAGTTCTTCCATCCGCGCATGACAATGACCGCCAGCAACATCAACGCCGCGAGGATGACTCCCTCAG
>JAGNWT010000072.1 GCA_017985935.1 Anaerolineales bacterium
TTGTGTATTCGCCTTCGGGAACCTCGCCGCGGACCTGATACATGGTGGCGTGTTCGATGAAGAGAATCGGGTCATTCGACCGAATGGCGGATTTGAGCAATCCTTTGGCATCTTCCGGCGTTCCAGGGCTGACGACTTTCAGACCGGGGAAGTGCGCGAAGATGGCGTCGGGAGTCTGAGAGTGGGTGGCGCCGAGCTGACGTCCACCGCCACCAACAGCACGGATGACGAGCGGCAGCATGAACTGTCCGCCGAACATGTAGCGCAGTTTTGCGGCTTGATTGACGATGTAGTCCATCGCCGAGAAGGCGAAGTTGATGGTCATCAACTCAGCGATGGGGCGCTGACCGACCATCGCCGCACCGATCGCACCACCAAGGATGGCGTTCTCAGCGATGGGGGTGTCCTTCACACGGTCCGGTCCGTACTTGTCAAAGAAACCTTTGGTGACAGCATAAGTACCGCCCCAAACACCAACTTCTTCGCCCATGATAAAGACGGCAGGGTCGCGGTCCATTTCTTCCATTAAAGCTTGCGAGATCGCCTCGCGCATTGTAATTTTTGCCATGTGTAAAATCCTTTAACCACAAAGGACACTAGGAGCACTAAGGTTTTTCGACATGAATATCATGAAGTTTTTCCTTAGATTTTGCTTTGTGTACTTCGTGTCCTTGGTGTTTAATTGTCTGCGTAAATATCCGTGTACAACTCGCTCAGCGCGGGCTCGGGGCTGGTCTCTGCGAACTCGACCGCCTTCTGGGTTTCCTCTTCCACACGGGCTTCGATCTCATCCAAAGCCTTGCGGGTGGCAACCTTCTTATCGAGCAGGTACTTGTTGAAGATGCCGATGGGATCGTTCTCCTGCCACTGCTTTACTTCTTCTGCTTTGCGGTAGCGTTCGGGGTCGCCCATGGAATGTCCGCGGAAGCGGTAGGTATCGATCTCGAGCAGGTACGGCTGACCTTCCTTGCGGATGAAGTCCATCGCTTCTTTCGCGGCTTCGTAGACCTTCATCACATCCATGCCGTCCACCTGACCGTTCTTCATGCCATAGCCTTCCGCCTTCTGGCGGATCTCGGTTACAGCAGAGGCGCGTTCAACGGCAGTGCCCATGCCGTATTGGTTGTTCTCACAAACCCACAGCACACGCAAACCCCAGGTCTTGGCAAGGTTCAACGCTTCATGAAAATATCCGATATTGGTCGCGCCATCACCGAACATGCAGATGGTGATGTTATCGTTCTTGGCGTACTGGTCGCCGAGGGCGAACCCGGCTGCCACAGGCAGGTGACCGCCGACGATGGCATGTCCGCCCCACATGTTCTTGGTGGTATCTGCCATGTGCATTGAGCCGCCCTTGCCCTTCGACATGCCCGTTGCCTTGCCGAGCAATTCCGCCATCACTTCATTGGCGGAAATACCGCAATTCAACGCCACGCCGTGGTCACGATAGGCGGTGATCACACGGTCGCGATCTTCACGCGCCGCGATCAAACCGGTCGAAACAGCTTCCTGCCCGATGTACAGGTGCATGAAACCGCCGATCTTCCCCGCCTGATACAACTCCGCGCCGCGTTCTTCCACACGGCGGATCAAAACCATTTGATAATACAGATCTAGTAATTGTTCCTTCTTCATTGACTCTCTCCACGAAATGATTGCAAAAAATAACACCAGGTTCTCTCTGGCGTTGTGCTTCCTTGCCAAGGCAAACACGGCATTATATCAGAGAATTTTAGTCCAGTTTTCTCTCAAAACCTCTCTATTTTGTTGGTGTAAAATAAGTGCATGAATTGGTTGACAGGCGGACCTCAAGGCGAAGCAAAAAGACTCGTTTCACAGCTTGCGGATTCTTCGAAGCGTGAAGTCGCCGCTCGTGACTTGTTCAAACTCGGGGGAGATGCCGTTCCGGCGCTGATCGAAGCGCTTCAAACTCAAGACTTGAACCTGCTTCCGGTCTATCAGCATGTTCTCGCCCGAATATCTTCCGCCACACCAACGCTGATCAAGACGCTCACGACCGCTCATCCGATTGTCCGCGGACGCATTGCGGAAGTTTTCACCATCAGCAAAGATAAAGCCGCCATTCCCGCATTGCTTGATGCGCTCAAAGGTGAATATTTTACCGTCCGCGCCCGGGCTGCTTTGGCTTTATCGAGCATCGGGGATGCGCGTGTGATGCCAGACCTGCTTCTGCTGCTCAAAGATAAAGAGAATGAAGTCCGTAGTGCGGCTTGCGTTGCGATCGCCCGCTTCCGCGACCCGGACACATTTGACGACATCACGAATATTTTGCTGGACGACCCAAAGATCGAAGTAAAGCAAGCCGCCGCTCGCGCTCTGGGCGATACAACGCATCCCGCCGCGACTCCATTTTTGATGGAAGCCCTGCGTGATTCTTCTTGGTGGTTCGAACGTGAGCAAGCCGCGTCAGACTTGTTGACCGCCATCGAAAAAATGGGAGACTCTGCCGTCAACCCTTTGATCGAAGCCCTGGGAGACAAGGAAAGCACGGTCCGCAAATATGCGGCGATCGTGCTTGGCAGAATGGGCGACTCGCGCGCGATCGAAGAATTAGGGATGACCCTGTATGACCTGCACAATGAAGTGGGGAAGGCTGCCGCGGAAGCGCTTGCAAGATTTGGCTCGCCAACAGTGGATATTTTTATTGAAGCCCTGAGTCACCCAGAGATCGCCATCCGTGAAAACGTGACACATGCCCTGGCGAAGATCGAGGATGACCGGGTGGTTCCCATTTTGATCGAGGTGCTCGCCGACCCCGCTCGTGAAGTTAAAAAACAGGCGTTGTTGGAACTTGGCGGATTGATGGATCCTCGAGCGGTTCCTGCTTTACAGGGAATTGCTGCAAACCGCGCCGACCGTGAAATGTCCCTACTGGCGAAGAAGATCCTCGAGTCTTTGAAGTGATCAGAGTCCCAGAAATGAATTGATGGCAGGCGCAACGCCCGTCAGGTCGCGAATATCCTTTTGGAATTCGCGACGTTTGTTTAAATCCCCGATCAATAAGAGCGGCACATCTGCGGCGGTGTGCTTTCTCGTAGACAGGTCTTCCATGTTGCCGTGGTCGGATGTGAGCAGGATGATTCCATCCTCATCCCTCCAGACTTCAAGCAAGCCCTTCAGTACATCATCGAATCTTTCCATTTGCCGCACCGCAGAATCCATATCCTGTTTGTGACCGGCGTAATCGCTTGCCCAATATTCAAAGAAAGCAAAGTCGTATTGCAAGGCGAGCTGCGCGAGTCTTCTTCCCGCATCCAATGGCTCGTAGGTTGGAGCGTCTTGCAGTTTGAGAAATGTGTTCCAGCCCTTGCCAGTGAAGTCCGCAGAAAGCGCGCGCCCTGCGTACAGGTCATCTTTGGTGAAGAGGGGAATGCCGGCATTGGTCAACGCAAGCGGGATGGCGGAATACAGCCGCTTGCCAGAATCGATGCCTTCAAAATATGGCGGGGGATAGGCATTGAGCAGGGCAGTGGTTTTGCCAGCCTGCACGGTCTTTGCGAAGATGGTCTTGCCGTCGAGGTATTGCGCCACTTCCGGGTTTGGCTTTGGTCCGTAGTGATAGCCCAATTCTTGCGGGATGTTGATTCCAGTCAGCAGGACGGCTTGCCCGGTTGCGGATTGAGGCATTCCCTGCACTCCGAGATTCGGGTCGATCGCTAACAGGGTGGCGGATTCGCCTTCGAAAGGCACTGACTCACGGAGAAGAGTCCGCCCGCCAAGCAGGGATCGCAGGGTGGGCATTTCTGCCCGCGCAAAGGGATTTGTCTGCGGGTTGGTTTCGCCGAGCCCGACACCATCAAGGAAGAGGAAGAGAATATGCATGAGGTCAATAAAAAATAAAAGGTGAGAAGTGAAAGAAGCTGGTTAATTGATTTTCTGAAATAAGAACCACGCGGACTTGCGTTCGCGCCTGTCGAAACCGTCGCGGCGCGAGATCAGAGCGAGCGGCCGGGCTGAGATCATGCCCAGGTCCGAGTCCGCCAGCCCGGGCGCGGAACGATCGTCTGTGGATCTGAAGAAGCCATACATTAACCAGAATCCGTTTGGGGCGAGGATGGAATCCAGTTGGGTCAGATAATCCGCTTTGTTTTGCACACCGTGAAAACAGCCAATGTCGAGCACGAGGTCAAATTTTGAATCGACTTTGAAATTGGTGACATCGCCGACCAATAACTGCGCCTGCACATTCTGGGCTTTGAGTTTTCGCCTTGCGATCTGGATGGCTCGGGATGCAAAATCTATACCTGTTACCTGCCAGCCCGTTTTTGCGAGGGTGATGAGGTTGGTGCCCGTGCCGCAGCCAAGGTCAATGGCACGCCCGGCGGGGTGGGTCTGAATGAATTCAAAAAGCTCGGGCGGGGTGATGCCGCTGTCCCACGGCGGTTTGCGGAAATACCAAAAGTTGAAAAAGAGGCGGCGAAGAAAATTCATGGCAGTGAGTCGCGGACCCGTTGCGGGTCAAGCTCGCCTACCGTGCGCCAGAGTTCGTTGCCTTGCGCATCAAAATAGATGAAAGTGGGGGTGTACTCAAACCCATACACGGGCGCAAGTTCTTTGCCCGTTTCTTCCTGAATGTTCAGACGGATGAAATGAATTTGATCGCCAAGTTCCTGTTCGAGCCCGTCAACGGCGGGCTTCATCGCGGTGCAAGCCAGTCAGTAGGGAGATTGAAACTCGAGCAGCACGGGCTTTCCCGCGCCGATGGTCTCCTTGACCTTTTCAGCGTTCATCTGGCGCGGACGCAGGATCACCCACGTGAGAAAGATCCCAACGACGACCAGCCCGAAAGCGATGTAGTTCTTGGTGCCGGGTCTGTTCCGCAGCAGAAAATAGCCGACCACAAAGATAAAGAAGATCGAGATGATGACAAAGGAATATTGGTTGATCAGAAAATTCAAGGGACCCTCTGGCGCATAAATGTCATATTTTGGGTATGACGTCCATACTTTGACAATTCAATTGAGTTCTTTTACAATCGAGCAACTTGCCCCCCTGTTGGGTAAAAAAAACACCCATAAGCGGGGTGGGAAAAGAATAGATTTATATCCTACAACTTGAGGAAGGGCTTTTTCGATGAAAGAGTATACCACCGAGTTTCTTCGCAACATCGCGCTTGTATCGCATGGAGGCGCGGGTAAAACCATGTTGGCGGAGGCATTCCTGCATGCAACAGGGGCAACCACCCGTCTGGGTAAGGTCGAGGACGGAACCACGGTTTCCGATTACGATGATGAGGAACACCGTCGCAAGATTTCGATCTATTCAAGCGTCATTCCCATTGAGCACCGAGATCATAAAATAAATGTCATTGATGCGCCCGGTTATACAGATTTTGTGGGCGAGATCATCTCTGCCATGAGCGTTGCCGACGGCGCGGTCATTCTGGTGGATGCAGTTGCGGGCGTGGAAGTTGGAACCGAGATCGCGTGGAGATACGCGGACGAGTTCAAACTGCCGCGCTTTTTTGTTATTAATAAGATGGACCGCGACAACGCGAACTTCGAGCAGGCTTACGAGTCGGTTGAGAATTTCGTAAAGGCGCACGGCAAGCGCGCCGTGAAGGTTCATTTACCGATCGGCGAGAAGGCGAGCTTCAAGGGCGTTGTGGACATCATCGGCATGAAGTCTTACATGGGCGATGGGAAGGTCACGGCCGAGATCCCTGCCGAGTTGCGGGAAGAAGCCGAGCAGGCTCACTTCGCGATGGTGGAAGCTGCCGCCGAAGGTGAAGATGAACTAATGGAAAAATATCTCGAGAACGGCTCCCTCACCGATGAGGAAATGGTGCGCGGTCTCGAGGATGTGGTGTATGCCGGGGAATTTGTTCCGGTATTCTGTGCCGCGGGTGCGCGCGAGATCGGCGCGATCGCGCTGCTCAACGACATCATTGACCTGATCCCGCCCCCGGCCAAGGGACCCCAGCGCATTGCGCAAGGCAAAGCTGGCGAGGAAGTACTCACCCCTGTGGATTCCGGTCCGCTGGCGGCTTATGTTTGGAAGACGACCGCTGACCCGTTCGTCGGAAAGATGACCTACTTCCGCGTGCTCTCCGGTTCCGTGCAGGCCGATGGACACGTGTGGAATCAAACCAAGGGCGCAGATGAACGCGTCTCGGGCTTGCACTTCCAGCGCGGCAAGGAAACCATCCCTGCCAAGGTGGTGCATGCAGGTGACATCGCGGCAGTTTCCAAGCTGACGGTCACTGCCACGGGCGATTCGTTCTGCGATAAAAATCATCCGCTCGCGGTTGAAAAGCCGAAGTTCCCCGCCGCTTTATATCGCGTGGCGGTTTCTCCGAAGAGCCAGGCAGATGCAGCAAAGATCACCCCGACCCTCACCCGTCTGTGCGAAGAAGACATGACCCTTTCGTGGGAAAATGATTTCATCACGCACGAAACGGTTTTGAAGGGCATGGGCGACCAGCACATTGATGTTGCAATTCATCGTGCGCAAGCCAAGTTCCAGGTTGGTCTGACCACGCACGAACCCAAGATCGCCTACCGAGAAGGTATCACTCGCAAGGCGTCTGGTCAGTACCGCCACAAGAAACAATCTGGCGGCGCAGGTCAGTTCGGTGAAGTGCATCTTCGCATCGAGCCTTTGCCCACTGCCGACTTTGAATTTACCGATGAACTTGTGGGTATGAACCTTTCCAAGTCATATCTTGCTCCGATCGAAAAAGGCATCAAGGCAACCATGGAACGCGGTGCGTTCGCTGGTTACCCGATGAGCAACGTGAAGGTCATCGTCTATGACGGCAAGGAACACGAAGTGGACTCCAAGCCGGTGGCGTTTGAAATCGCCGGGCGCGAAGCTTTCAAACTTGCGGTTGCGGAAGCTGGTCCCGTCTTGTTCGAGCCGATCATGAATGTGCGTGTGGTCATCCCCGATGCCTACATGGGCGATGTAATGAGCGACCTCAACACCCGCCGCGGACGCGTGCAGGGTACAGACTCTGAGCGCGGCAACACGATCATCGTGGCGCATGTGCCGATGGCTGAAATGCTGCGCTACACCACCCAGCTTCGCTCTGTCACGGGTGGTCGCGGATACTTCTCGATGGAATTCGATCATTACGACACCGTGCCGTCGCACATCACCGGTCCGATCATCGAAGCCCATAAGAAGGAAATGGAAGCCAAGAAGGAAGAGTAATTTAGGTCTGGGGTAACAAGGTAATATAAGTGAGAAGTCCCAAAGTCACTTGAACTTTGGGACTTCTTTTATTTTCTCATCTCACTTTTTTTATCAAGGTCACTTAGGTGAAAAGAGAATATCTTCCACGGGAGTTTTCATCTGCAATCGCCGCCCGGTGATGGTCATCAGGTCGGCAAGAGACTTTTTCTTCGTGCCATCCCACAGCACGAGATTGTCCCTTTGCTTTGCCATATAGGTCGGTAATTTTTCATAGTCTGCATAATTATCAAAGAAGCCCACGAGACGGCGGAAGAGTTTGGGCATGAGCAGAATATCTTCCTGCAGGGTGCGCAGGTCGAGCAGTGTGAAATCTGCGGTCTTGTCGATGGACCAGATCCCGCGCTTGGTTGCACGGGCGCGCGCCACCACAGCGCGGATCTTCTCTGCAAAGACTCTGTCGGTGGTGGTGTAGAAGGTCGGGTACACCAACCCCTCGCGTGCCAGCTGGAAGTTGATCGAGTCTTCGATCGGAAGGGTATTTGAATCCAGCACGGCGCCGTCGGTGAGTTTTGCATTCTTGGGGAAGATATAACTCACGGGTCGTCCGAAGCGGTCAGTGGATGCCGAAGCGATGAAGCCAGCTTTGCCGTCATCCGCCTCCACGATCTGGGTCACGCTCAGGCTGTAGGTCACCGACTTGATATTGAGCAATTCCAGCAAAGACTCCAGCGCGGCGATCGCGAACGGGCGCGGCTGGTGATAGCCCTCATAGTGGGTCTCCAGCGCATCGATCGATTCCACGCGCAATTGCTTTTTCTTTGTCTTTTTATCGGTTTCGGTTTCCCACTCAAAGAAGTCCCAATGCTCGGGTTTGTTCGCCTGAAAACGGATCGAGTCTCCATCGGGTTGATAACCTTTGACATGAAATGTGCCAGCGATTACTTTGTATTGTGTCATCTTGGTCTCCTTGATTAGGTTCATTATAGAAAATTTTTCAGGTAAAAGCAACGGACTCGCAGTAAAATACCGTCATGCCATTCGTTCGTTTTCCCGCCCTCATGAAGTTCTATGTCGATAACCAGAGCGAATTCCCTGTGGAAGGGGAGACCGTTGCCGAGTTGTTGGATAATATCCTCGCGCGGTACCCGTCGCTCAAAACGCATCTTTTCGACTCGAACGGTGATCTGCGCCGCCACTTCAACATCTTCGTGAACGGGACGCATCTGCGCGAGCTGAATGGAATGAACACAGTTTTGGGGGAAAACGACAAGGTGATCCTCATGGCATCGGCGGCCGGCGGATAATATTGATATTGACAAATCCGGTAAGATAAGTAAAATAGCGCCCATCTATGTTGAAAATCATGAACTCATTTAACTATTGCTTGTGTATTGGGCGGGGCTCGTAGCCACCGCCTGAGATAACTCTCTCCGCAGTCAACGGATCCAGGACGGTTGGACGACCCCCGCTTGCAAAATTTGCATTGCGTGGCGCTTGTTCGCCGTCTTTTTGTTTCCCGTTGACTGCGTTTTGTTTTAAGTAGGTTCAAATGACTTTATTGGATATCCGGCTGCTCGACTCGAATACGATCCCTTTGGATGGGCTTCCTTCTCATGTGGGGAACACACCTTTGCTCCCGCTTCGCCGCGTGACCTCAAACCTGTCGCCGCGGGTAAAGGTATTTTTCAAGGCTGAATGGTTCAACCCCGGCGGTTCGGTCAAAGACCGCCCCGCATTGAACATCATCCAGAACGCCATCATCAATGGTGACCTGTTCAAAGGAAAGCGGTTGCTTGACTCCACTTCTGGCAACATGGGAATTTCCTACGCCACCTTTGGCGCGGCGCTGGGAATCCCGGTCACTTTCGCCTTGCCTGCCAGCGCCAGCCCCGAGCGGATCACCATGCTCAAAGCCCTTGGCGCAGAGTTGATCCTCACCGATCCGCTTGAAGGTTCTGATGGCGCGATCCTCAAGGCGCGTGAGATGGCGGCGGAACGTCCTGACCTGTATTGGTATGCCAATCAATATAACAATCCTGCCAACTGGCAGGCGCATTACCTTTCGACCGGACCTGAAATTTTGGCGCAAACCAACGGGCAGGTTACGCATTTCATTGCAGGACTTGGCACCTCAGGCACATTGACAGGCACTGGCAAATATTTGCGCGACCAATTACCCGGTGTGAAGGTCATCTCCATGCAGCCTGATGCGCCCTTCCACGGGCTCGAGGGACTCAAACACATGCCGAGCGCCATCAAGCCCGGAATTTACAACGAGGATCTGGCGGATCAAAATGTCACCGTCCGCACAGAGGCGGCTCACGAAATGACCCTGCGTCTCGCGCGAGAGGAAGGTCTGTTCGTGGGGATTTCTTCCGGCGCGGCGGCAGTTGCGGCGCTTGAAGTTGCAAGTCAGTTGGATGAAGGCGTTGTGGTGACGATCTTCCCTGACGCAGGTTATAAATATTTAAGTGATAAATCCCTTTGGGAGGGGAAATAATGTTGAAAGTTTCAAATGATCTGATCAAGCAGATGTCCGCGCATGTTGAGAGCGCCTACCCTGAAGAGGGCGCCGGTTTTCTGATCGGCGTGGAAGGCGAAGTAAGGCAGATCCTTGCTTTGGGAAATGCGCGTGAAGA
The DNA here is from genome assembly GCA_017985935.1 of Anaerolineales bacterium. GTDB lineage: Bacteria > Chloroflexota > Anaerolineae > Anaerolineales > Villigracilaceae > Villigracilis. The sequence continues at coordinate 9,801 of JAGNWT010000072.1, forward strand.
CTCTGCGCGGCATAATCGTTTTTTGTTCACGCCCGAAGATTACCTCCATGCCGAATTGACAGCAGACAGGCTTGGGCTGAGTCTGATCGGTGTGTTCCATTCACATCCCGACTGCCCCAACGTCCCCTCTGAATATGACCGTGAATGGGCGCAGCCGTTCTTTTCCTACATCATCACCCGTGTCGATCAGGGAAGCGCGGTCAGCCACCGCTCCTGGCGTTTGGTTGAAGACCGCTCAAAGTACGAAGAAGAAGAAATCTCAATTCCATAGAACAGGACCTTAATATGACATCGCAAACCTTGCAAAAAGTGGACCATTCCGCACTCAAGACCAACCAATTGTTCATCATCTTTTTCAGTGTGCTGGCTTTTATTTTGAACCAGCCGATCCTCGCCGCGTTCGTTGCCGCAGTGATGGCTGTCGGAGCCGCGTTGAAAGCCCCGGGCTTTGGCTTTGTGTATAAATCCATTCTCAAGCCGCTTGGCTGGATGAAGCCCGATGTGCTGAACGATAACCCCGAGCCGCATCGCTTCTCGCAGATCGTTGGCTGTCTCTTTCTCACTGGCGGGTCGATCGCCCTGTTTCTTGGTTCGCCCATCCTTGGCTGGTCCCTCGTCTGGATCGTGATCGCGCTTGCCTCACTGAACGTCTTTGGCGGATTTTGTGTGGGCTGCGCCATGTATTATTGGCTGGCGCGTTTGAAGGTGCCGGGCTTCGGCAAGCAGCCGCCCGCAGGGACTTTCCCCGGCATGAAACCCAAGGCTGGAGTGAGAGCATGACCTCCGAAATTTTGTTGCGTTTCGTTTACACACTTGGTATCATATTCTTGGGTTTGGGAATTTATTGGTTGGTGAATCAGCGCCTGCTTTCTCGCGCGAAGAATAACCTGAGCGCCCTGCTCAACCCCTTGCCCAACAAGCCTGTCATCGTGTATTTCACCACGCCCGATTGCGCGCCTTGCAAGACCGTTCAGCGTCCCGCGCTTGAAAAATTGCGCAGCCTGCTCGGTGAGAAATTGCATGTGGTGGAGATCGATGCCACCGAGCGCCCCGACCTGGCAAAGACCTGGGGCGTGATGAGCGTGCCGACCACCTTCCTGCTTGATTCACGCGGCGAGGCACGCTATGTCAACAACGGCGTGACACGCACTGAAAAGTTGATGGAACAATTTAAGAACCTTGCCCTCGAGTAAGTATTTTCGAACTGCCCAGACATACGAAATTATTTTTTAGGAGACCCTTCATGCCTGTTTTGCGAATCCCGACCCCGCTGCGTGCCTATACCAACGGACAATCTGATGTGACCGTCAGTGGTTCGAATATTTCCGAGGCGCTCAGCGACCTGACGAATCAATATCCCACCATCAAACCGCATCTCTTCACCGACGGCGGTGACTTGCGTCCCTTCGTCAACTTATTTGTTGGTGAACACAACATCAAGGATTTGCAGGGTGTGAATACGCCGATCAAAGACGGCGAGAAGATCATGTTAATTCCTTCCATTGCCGGAGGCTGAAATGCTGCCTGAACTTTCACACGAAGAGATCCTGCGTTACTCGCGCCACCTGCTGATTCCCGAAGTGGGTTTGGAAGGTCAGCGTAAACTGAAAAATTCATCAGCGTTGGTGATCGGCACCGGCGGACTTGGCTCTCCCGTGGCGTTGTATCTTGCCGCTGCGGGGATCGGTCGCATTGGGCTGGTGGATTATGACGTGGTGGATAAATCCAATCTGCAGCGTCAGGTCATCCACGGCACATCCACGGTGGGCGTGCTCAAAGTGGAAAGCGCGCGCGCAAAACTGACAGACCTCAACCCCGATATTCAAGTGGATGTGTACAACGAGCCGTTCACTTCTGAAAATGCCATCCGCATCGCAAAGGATTACGATGTGCTGATCGACGGCACGGATAATTTCCCGACCCGTTATCTCACCAACGATGTTTGCGTGTTCCTCGGCAAGCCGAACATCTACGGCTCGATCTTCCGCTTCGATGGGCAATTGAGCGTTTTTTACGCCAAGGAAGGACCATGCTACCGTTGTCTCTTCCCTGAGCCGCCCCCGCCCGGGCTTGTCCCTTCGTGTGCTGAAGGGGGAGTGTTGGGCGTGCTGCCCGGCACCATTGGCACTTTGCAAGCCACGGAAGCGCTCAAGGTCTTGCTCGGCATTGGCGACCCAATGATCGGCAGACTTCTGCTTTATAACGCGCTCGATATGTCCTTTGATTTTGTGAAGCTCAAGAAGAATCCCAAGTGCCGCGTATGCGGACCGAACGCGGATATCAAAGAGTTGATCGACTACGAGGAATTTTGCGGCGTTCCCGGGCATGACCATGAAGACGGCTCCGCTGGTTCAGGATTGGATATCACCGCCCCGGAACTCGCTGAACGCGTAAAGGTCAATCATCTCAAACTGTTGGATGTGCGCGAGCCGCACGAGTTGGAGATCTCTGCCCTGCCGAACGCGGTCAATATTCCGCTCGGACAGTTGGCTTCACGCCTGACCGAACTCGATAGCGCGGATGATATGGTGGTCTTCTGCAAAGGCGGGACTCGCTCTGCGCGTGCTTTGGAGCTGCTTGCCAGCGCAGGGTTCAAGAAAGTGAAGAATCTCAAAGGCGGAATCAACGCCTGGGCGAAGGAAGTCGATACGAATTTACCGGTGTATTGATCTCAAGTGTAGACCCGTTTCACAATCCCCTGTCTTGACCTAGGATGGGGGATTGTTTATTTGTGCGAATATCCGCCTGCTGCTCACTGGTAAAATACCCCAACCAAAGGAGAGAGAATGACAGGATTACCTGAATCAAAAGACAAACGTGTATTTAATAATGTTCTCGGTGCAATGGGAAATACTCCGCTTGTAAAGTTGGAGCGGATCGGTAAAGACCTGCCTGTGCCGCTGTACGCGAAACTGGAATTCATGAATCCCGGCGGATCGGTAAAAGATCGCGTGGGGGCAAACATCATTGAGCAGGCTGAGAAAAGGGGAGAGATCAAACCCGGCGGGACGATCGTAGAAGCCACTTCTGGCAACACTGGCGTGGGTCTCGCGATCGCCGCGGCATTGAAGGGATACAAGACCATCTTTGTCATGCCTGACAAAATGAGCAACGAAAAGATTTTATTGCTGCGGGCTTATGGCGCGAAGGTGGTCATTACTCCAACCGCCGTGGCGCCTGAAGACCCGCGTTCCTATTATGAGGTGGCGAAAAAATTCGCGCGCGAGACTCCCAACGCGATCCTTGCGAATCAATATCACAATCCCGATAACCCTAAAACGCACGAGATGAGCACCGGTCCCGAACTATGGGAGCAGACCGATGGAAAGCTTACAGATGTCATCATTGGCATCGGCACAGGCGGAACGATCTCAGGTGTGGGGCGCTACCTCAAGTCCAGAAACCCCAACATACAGATCGTGGGCGTGGATATTGAAGGTTCGATCTTGACCGAGATCTGGCAAAACAAGGGTAAGATCCCCGAAGGCGCGTACCCAAAGACCTACAAAGTGGAAGGCATCGGCGAAGACTTTCTGCCGTCTGCAATGGATATCACGGTCGTGGATGCCATTGAGCGCGCAGGCGACCGCGAGTCATTCTTGTGGGCGCGTCAGCTTGTGCGGCAGGAAGGGATATTTGCAGGCGGCTCTTCAGGTTCGGCGATCGCGGGCGCGATCAAATACTGCCGCAAACTGCCGGCAGGACGCCTGCCCGTGGTCATTCTTCCTGATTCAGGCTCGCGCTACCTCTCAAAGTTCTACGACGATAAATGGATGCGCGAATTTGGTTTCCTCTCAATGGAATTTGGCGAAACCGCTCTGGGCGATTTGTTGATCGCCAAGCCCAATAAGGCGCTGATCACCGCGACCATCGGCGACTCCATCCGCAAGGTGGTGTCGGTGATGCATCAGCATGCCGTATCGCAAATGCCGGTCGTCGGTGCGGATGGAACCATTGTTGGGTTGATCGAAGAAGTGGATCTGCTCAATCACATGCTGGAAAAGCACGACCACAGTCATGATGAGAAGATCGACTCGCTGGTGCAAAATGCGGGAGCAGTCTTCCCGCCCGAGACTCCGCTGGAAGATGCCATGCCGTCGCTGACAGCAGGCTACGCCCTGATCGTGGTGGAGCATAGCAAGCCGGTCGGCATTTTGACCAAGATCGATGTGTTGGATTATGTAGCCGGGAAGATCTAGCTTTTCGTTGTTACACTAAAACCGGGTTGCCCTTTTGGGGCGGCCCGGTTTTTTTATTTTGACTCTTGATGTCTGCTGAAAACTTTTACACAATCTTTAAAATCCTGCTTTCGCCTGCATGTTACACTCACAATTGAAAAAATAACCATTGAATGTGAGGGCAAATGAAAAAAATTTTTTTGATCGTGATCGCGTTGTTTTTGGCGGGGTGTGCGGGCGGCACAGGCGGACCTGGTGAACCTCAGGGCGGCTCGCCCATGATGGGCGGGGGAGACTCTGGCATGATGGCGCGTCATCACGCGCAGGTTCCCGATGAATACACGGGGAAGACCGCTCCAGAAACCACAGACGAATCCGTTTTGCGCGGGGCGGATATCTACGCTGTGAACTGTCTTTCCTGTCACGGTGAGACGGGCGCCGGTAATGGACCTGTGGGCGCAACGCTCGACCCGAAACCTGCTCCCATTGGGCATACCACCCAAATGCTGGCAGATAACCTGCTCTTTTACCGTATCAGTGAAGGCGGAGTTCCCTTCCAAACAGCTATGCCGGCATGGAAGGATGTGTTAACCGAAGAGCAGATCTGGGATGTGCTTGCCTACGTCCGTGTGTTGGGGCAGGGCAATGCCGGTCAGATCAATGAGATGCGCGCCGCTCAACAGGAATCCATGCTGAAGGATGCAGTCAGTCAGGGCGCCATCACCGAAGAACAGGCGGATGTTTTCCGTGCCGTTCACACCGAATTGGAGAACTACATGCAGACCAATTCACCGCAGGGCGACATGACCGAGCGTGAGAATACCGCGCTTGCAACCCTCGTTGCAGAAGGCACCCTTACCCAGAAGCAAGTGGACGAGTTCAATAACGTCCATGCCTTGCTGGCAGAGGGTGGGTTCATGCCGTAGTTTTTGCAAACAACTCGCAGAGAGTCTGACCGTGCATATTGTAGAATAGAACAAATTTTCTGATATAATGCATTCCAAGATTGGCGCGGCTGATCAACTTTAACGATGGAGGCAAAAATGGATCTTGGTTCAATCAATTGGCTGGCGATTTTGGCTTGTGTGGTCGTGAGTATGGTGACGGGTTCGCTCTGGTATAACCCAAAGACCTTCTTCCCAACCTGGTGGAGCGTGGTCGGTGCGGGGCGTGCTCAGCCCGGCATGGAAAATATGGGAATGACCTGGGGACTGACCGTGCTCGCCTCATTCGTTCAGGCGGTTGCGATGTCTTTCATGCTGACCGTCATGGGGCAGCCCACGGCTGGTTCTGGCGCGCTGGTTGGCTTCATGCTCTGGCTGGGGTTCATTGCGCCCACCTATCTGGTTAATAAACTGTTCGCGGGGCATGGCTTGAAGATCTGGGCCATCGAAGTGGGCAATCACCTCATTAACTTTTTGTTGTTTGGCGCGATCCTCGCCGCCTGGCAATAACCGAACATTACACATAGTTCATGCAGCCACCTGTGGAGATGACCCCGCAGGTGGTTTTTGTTTCGGGCATCTGATGTCTGTGGGTGAGTCGGGTATACTCGACCCATGCGAACAAAAATCCGACTGTATAAACCTGATGACTTTGAAGAGATCACGCGCCTATGGTTTGAGGCGCAAACTGTTGCCATGCCTGAAATGATGTCGCGTATGGGATACACCCTTGAAGATGCGCGTGAATTTTTTCAAAGAGTGATCGTCGATGAAGATCAGATCTGGGTTTATGAGCATGATGGAGTTCCGCTTGGATTTTTCGCCATTCATGGCGAGATGATAGACCGCCTGTACGTGGACCCTGCTCACCACCGGCAGGGCATTGGTCAGGCGTTGCTAGAGAAGGCGCACCAGCTTTTACCCGAACACATGTGGTTGTACACCCACGCCGCGAACCGAATGGCGCGCGCGTTCTATGAAAAGAACGGATTTGTTGCCGAGAAATTTGGCGTCAGCCCCGAGCCAGAATCTGAGCCCGATGTGGAGTATCACTGGCGGGCACATTCCTGAGCAAAGAGTTTCAAAAGCCCTTCCGAAGGGCCGCAATGCGGTGACAAATAATCCCAGCGAGTTTTCGATGGGATTATTTCTTTTGTGTCAGTTATAATGGCTTTATTGGGATATTAACCAGATGCCGCGACCCTTGCGCGTTTTCTTATGCCACTCTTCCAATGATAAACCCGCCGTGCGCGAGTTGTATCAAAAACTACGCGCCGAGACATGGATTCAACCCTGGCTGGACGAGGAGGAACTTTACCCAGGGCAGGATTGGAACATGGAGATCGAAAAGGCGGTTGAAGCCGCCGATGCGATTCTTGTTTGTCTTTCCAAAGGTTCGATCACAAAAGAGGGATATATTCAGCGTGAATTAAGGATCGTGCTGGACTTTGCCGATTACAAGCCCGAAGGTACTTTATACATCATCCCCGTGCGGTTGGAGGAATGCGAACCACCGCGCCGATTGCGCGCATGGCAGTATGCGGATTATTTTGAAGGACAGCGTGATCGCGCATTTCAAAGATTATTGGTGAGTTTAAAGAGACGCGCCGACGCGCTTGGTTTACCAGGGGATGAAGTAGAACGCAATCAAATTGAAGAATCGAAAAAACGCGAAACAGAAGATGCCGCGCAAGCCGAGCGCGAAGCGAAGGAAAAAGAAGACCGCGAAGCCGCCGCAAAAGCCAAACGTGAAAAAGAGGCAAAAGCAAAAGCGGAACGAGAAGCGGGAAGCCAGCCTCGAAGCAAATTCATCTCTTGGGTTTCTGCGAATTCCCTCTCCTTTATTTTCAGCGGAATTTCATTCATCGTCCTGCTTTTCATTTACTTTGGCGGAAAATACTATTCTCAAAATAATCCGACCCTCACAGAGACGCCCAGTGTAGCGCCCTCAGAGACCCCGAAACCTCCCACGCCAACGAAGACAAAAATCCCTTCAACGCCTACCGCCACTCCCACATTAGCGCCCGGCGCGACGATGATTTCAGAACAAGACGGCATGGTTATGATCTATGTTCCAGCGGGGACTTTTACGATGGGAAGCGATACGATTTCTGATGAACAGCCTATTCATCAAGTGTTTTTGGATGCCTACTGGATCTACCAGACCGAAGTGACCAATAAACAATATAAGGCATGTGTTGATGCGGGTATTTGCGAACTACCATCCAATACAGATTCGAGCACTCGCGCCAATTATTACGGCAACCCTGAATTCGATAATTTCCCCGTTCTATATGTCAATTGGGACAAAGCCAACAGATATTGCGAAGTGTGGGCGAAGGGAGATTTGCCGACAGAAGCGCAATGGGAAAAAGCCGCGCGTGGCACGGATGGAAGAACATATCCCTGGGGGAACGAAGCCCCGAGCGCTAATGTGCTGAATTACAACAGTAATGTTGGCGATACCACCGAAGTTGGCAAATACCCCAACGGTGCAAGTTTTTATGGCGCGTATGATATGGCGGGGAATGTTTGGGAATGGGTGAACGATTACTACCAAAGTGATTACTATGCCACGCTTGGAGGTAATGTTTCCAATCCGCAAGGCCCTGCAAGCGGTGATTCCCGAGTGTTGCGGGGCGGCTCGTGGGGCAGCAACGTAAGCGGCGTCCGTTCTGCCAACCGCCTCAGGTTCGATCCATCGCTTACGGACATCAACGTCGGTTTTCGTTGCTCCCGTGGCACATCCCCGTAGGGGGCTCACAGCCGTAGTTCTGTTATTCTGATCTCTGCTATTTTGTTCTTCTGAAGCAGGGGTCTGGATAATGATGAATGCAGAAGGATGAATGTACGCGTAAAAAGTGAAAAGGAATCTCCTGTCGAAAGTTTTCGCAGGAGATTTTATTTTGAGAATATTTTGCGTTTTTCCTTTGTGTTCCTCACCCGTGCCACTGTCCACTGATTACTGCCCTCTATCCACTGGTAAAATACTCCCGCCCAAAGCGAATAAAATTATGAACAGCAATGGAATTGAGCCATGCGTCCCACATATCTTGAAGTTAACCTTGCACAACTAAAACAGAATCTTGAAAACATCCGCGCGAAGGTTGCACCTGCCAAGGTGTTGGTGGTGCTCAAAGCCAACGCCTACGGTCACGGCGTGGACGGCGTCGCTCCATTCATTGCTCCGTTTGCAGATTACATCGGCGTGGCGATCGCAGAGGAAGGGATCCACCTGCGCAAGCTGGGGATCCAGACGCCGATCCTTGTGATGGGCGGGACTTTGCTCGAACAGTTGCCCGACTTTTTTGAATATGATCTAACCCTCGCCGCATCTTCGCTGGACCTGTTGACCGCCGCCGAACAATTGGCACACTCAACCCGCAAGCGACTCAAGACCCACCTCAAGATCGACACCGGCATGGAGCGGATCGGAGTCCGTGAGTACGAGGCTGAAGCCTTGGTCGAAAAATCTTTAGCGTGTAGCCATTTAGACGTGGAAGGGATTTTTACCCATTTTGCCAACTCCGAATTGACCGAGACCGCCGACATGCCCTCGAGGATCGTGCGAGCTTCGCTGCAACTGGAACGCTTCGACGAAGTATTGTCGATTTATGAAAAGCGGAGCGTACCGCACCCTGCCATTCGTCACACAGCGAACTCTGGCGCGACCTTGTCTTTGTCGCAAAGTTATTACGATATGGTGCGCCCGGGGGTGCTGTTCTATGGGGTGTATCCCGCGCGGGATATTGAAAAAACGATTGAAGTAAAAACTGCACTCACTTGGAAATCGAAAGTGGTGTACAGTAAGGTCACCCTGCCGGGGCGTGCAGTCAGCTATGGGTCGCTGTGGCAGGCTGGGGCGGAGTCCCGGATCGTCACTGTCCCGTGTGGATACGCCGATGGGTACTTCCGCCGCA
>JAGNWT010000073.1 GCA_017985935.1 Anaerolineales bacterium
AGCGCGGCTTCATTTCATTCATTGAGTCGCCGCCGATTTTTTCGAGGAGGGCATCTGCCAAAACGAAGGCAACCATCGCTTCGAGGATGGGAACTGCACGCGGCACAGGGCAGAAATCGGAGCGTTCGTATTTGGTGGGAGCGTTCTCGCCGGAAGCAAGGTCAACGGTCTGCTGTGGGACAAGAGTGGTAGCGATCGGTTTCATCGCGGCACGGATAACAATAGGCTGCCCGTTGGAAACTCCGCCTTCGGTGCCGCCTGCGCGGTTTGAGTAACGAGTGATGAGTGACGAGTTGAGTTGCATGGCATCGTGTGCTTCCGTTCCAATACGTCGTGCATTTTCGAAGGCGTCGCCCACTTCCACGCCTTTGATGGCTTGCACAGACATGATCGCCATGGCAAGTTTGGCTTCAAGACGGCGATCCCATTGCACAAAACTGCCTAGGCCAACCGGCAAATTCAATGCGACGATTTCCAACACACCGCCGAGGGTGTTCTTGCCGTGAATGGTCTTCTCAATTTCGGCGCGCATTTTTTCAGCGGAGGAGTCGACCGGGCAACGCACATCCGACTCTTCGGCGCGAGTGAAGCGTTCTTCGTAGGGCATGTCACTGAAGTCTGCGGAGACTTCACCGATGGAGGCAACGTATCCACCAACGATGATCCCAAACTGAGCCAGGAAGTGTTTGCACACAGCCCCAGCGGCTACGCGCATGGTAGTTTCACGGGCGGAGGCACGCTCCAGTGCGGGGCGCAAATCTTTATAGCCATATTTGACCGCACCCGTTAAGTCCGCATGACCAGGGCGTGGAGCGGTCATCGGCTCGATGGCTTTGCCTCTCCATTTGACATGGTCATCGTTCTGAACGAGCAACGCGAGCGGAGCTCCTGTGGTTTCGCCACCCATGACACCGCCAAGGATTTGCACGGTGTCTTTCTCGATCTTCATGCGTCCGCCTGAGCCGTAGCCTTGCTGACGGCGGGCGAGTTCTTTGTTGATAATTTCCGGGTTGAGGGAAAGCCCGGCAGGGATGCCATCCAAAATGGTTGTGAGCGAAGGTCCGTGAGATTCACCTGCGGTGAGAAATCTAAGCATAAGTTCTCCAGAAGTAGGGGCGACCTATTTGAGTCGTCCAAAGTTTTAATTAATCAGGGCGGGTCGCCCCTACGGCATCAAACAGGACATCACGCGGCGGGATGCGACCTGTCCATTTTTCAAAGGCGAGGATAGCTTGTTCGATAAGCATTCCAAGCCCGGTTGAGGCGTTCAATCCCTGTGCGCGGGCTTCACGGACAAGTTTGGTCTCGCGTGGATTGTAGACCAGATCATAGACAAAAGCATTGGCAGGCAATGACAGATTTTCAGGCAAGGGAGAATGGTCTGGGTGGGGGGTCATGCCCACGGGTGTTGTGTTGACGATCAGGTTGAAGGTTGCAGGTTGAAGGTCAAAGGTGGAAAGTTGAAGATCATACTTCCCAAAAGATTGTGAAAGTTGTTGGGCTTGCTCAATTCGGCGTGCAGCAAGGGTGACGTTCCATCCGTCATTGCACAGGGCATATACTACGGCTCTTGCTGAACCACCTGCGCCGAGGACCAACGCAGAGTGCGGAGTGGTAAATGATGAATTTGAAACCTGCTTCAAATCGGCAAGAAAACCTGGGGCATCGGTGTTGTCACCAATGAGTTTATTCTCTCGCATGTAGATCGTGTTGACCGCGCCAATGACATTTGCTGTTGGTGTGAGTTCTTCCATGAACTCGATCACATTTTGCTTGTGCGGAATGGTGACGTTGAGTCCGTGAATCTCACCCGAGCGGACGTGGGCGAGCAAATCTCTCAATCCTTGTTTATCGTCGGGATGAATAGGAAACAGGGAGTAGTTACCTTGCAAGCCAACTGCTTTGAGTGCAGCCGTGTGAATCTTTGGCGAAAGAGAATGTCCAAGCGGATAACCAATGAGACCGAGTTGTATCATCGCAAGGTTTCCAATTCGTCAAAGAAATTCGGGAAGGTCTTAGACACACAGGATGGATTTTCGATGGTCACACCATCGAAACGTAAGCCGATGAGGGAGAATGCCATTGCCATGCGGTGGTCATTATAGGTTTGAATGTTGGCAGGTTTGAAGGTTTGACATGGATAGATAGTCATACCGTCTTCATGTTCTTCGACTTGCACACCCAATCGGACAAGCTCGGTACAGGTTGCGTGGACACGGTCTGTTTCCTTCACACGGGCAGAAGCGATACCACGAATGCGGGTAGGAGAATCTGCAAACGGCGCAACGGCGGCAAGGGTTTGAGCTGTGTCGGGGATATCGCGCATGTCAACGTCTATACCGTGGAGGGACGAGGATCGAGTAACGAGTATCGAGTTATCAGCTTCAGCAACATTGCAGCCCATTTGAGCAAGTACATCTACGAAATTCACATCACCCTGCACAGACTTGCGTGAGATGTTTTCCACTTTGACGGTTCCACCGCAGATGGCAGGGGCAGCGAAGAAGTAGGAAGCGGCGGAGGCGTCGGATTCGATGGCATAAGAGGAAAGAGGAAAGAAGGATGAAGCGTGAATAGTGAAGCTTGAATATCCGTCACGTTCGATCTCCACGCCAAAGTCTTTCATGATGGTGACGGTCATATCCACATAGGGCTTGGAGTTGAGGTCGGTGGTAAGTTCCACTTCAACGGGAGTCTGGGCATAGGGTGCGGTCATCAGCAACGCCGATAAAAATTGAGATGAAATATCTCCTGCAATTTTTGTTTTTCCGCCCCGCAAACCAGAGGCGTTTATTTTCACAGGCGGACAAATTGACTTTCCACTTTCTACTTTCTTCAGCGATTGAATATCACACCCCAATTGTGCCAATGCCTCCACCAGATCCCCGATCGGACGTTCACGCATGCGTGGCTCGCCGTCCAGGATGTATTCACCATTGCCGAGAGTCAGAAACGCGGAAAGGAATCTCGCAGCAGTCCCCGCATTGCCGATGAAGAGTTCCGCTTTCTTTGCAGGGATTTTCCCGCCCAGCCCAGTAACCGTCATGGAGAAATTTGATTCATCCAATTGAACGTCAAAGCCGAGAGTCTGCAGGGCTTTGGCGAAGTAGCGCGAGTCGTCGGAGAAGAGGGCGTTGGTGAGGTGGGTTGTGCCATTTGCAAGCGACGCGATCAACAAGGCGCGATTAGTCAGCGACTTGGAGCCAGGCACGCGGACAGTGGCATTTAGCGAATGAGGGATGGGATTGATTTTCAGTGAAGGATTCATTAAGTGAATGTTTGATACTTACTTTGCGCTTCGTTGAGCAGGGATTCTAGTTTTTCAAAATCGCCAGCGGATAATGCGGCTTCGATTTGCGCGAGTTCGGCTTGCATTCCATGAAGTGCATTCAAAACATTTTCACGGTTGGATTGCAAAACGCCCAACATCATGGAAGAGGATGTGCCTGCGAGTCGACTCGTGGACTTGAAGCCGGGTCCAACAAAAGGGGCGACATCTTCGGGAGTGGTGCGTGCCAGCGCAGAAGAGATCAAGAATGGCAGATGACTCGTGGAAGCGAGGATGCGGTCATGGTCCACGGCGTTGAGGGTTTTACCTTTTGCGCCCAATGCTTCGATGATCTGATTGGCGGCGGACAATGCTCGTGATGATGTCCTCTCTAATGGCGTGAGCAAAAATGGCGCGGCGTAGTAAAGAGTCCGTTCAGCGTTGGCAAGTGAAAGTTTTTCCTTGCCGCAGATGGGATGCCCGCCGATGGGATCGAAGCGTTTGGGTAATTTTGTCATCGCTTCGACCACCAATCGTTTTGTAGATCCCAAGTCCATGACGATGCAGGGGTTGGGCGTGAATGAGGGTAACTTTTCAAGCAGGGTCAAGATCGCAGGAACAGGAGCGGACAGGATGACAAGATCCGCTTCGGGCAGTAACCTGGCAGGGTCACTGTCGGCATAGTCCACGATGTGTTGGGACAGTGCAAGTTCGAGCGTGGGAAGATGCGGGTCGATCCCGTACAGCGCAGCGCATTTGCCGCGCAATCCCAACGCCAGAGAGCCGCCCATCAAGCCCAATCCAATGATGGCGATCCTGGATTCTGCGAGATTAAAGTCAGGCTGCGGCATGTTGAGAAACGAGTTTGCGGTCGACCGCTTCAGCCACCGCTTTGACCTGCTTCACCATCTTGGCAAAGGCTTCGGGCGTGAGCGACTGCTTGCCATCCGAAATGGCGTGCGGCGGATCCTGATGGACTTCGACGATGAGACCATCGGCACCCGCGGCAACACTTGCGCGAGCAATGGATTGAACATATGCGGAGTCGCCGGTGGAGTGAGACGGGTCCATGACAACGGGCAGGTGCGTGAGTTTCTTGAGCACGGGCACGGCATTGATGTCGGTGGTGTTTCGGGTGGCGGTTTCAAAGGTGCGGATGCCGCGCTCGCAAAGAATGACGCGATTGTTACCGCCATTAAGAATGTATTCGCTTGCCATCAGCATTTCTTCGATAGTGGCAGACATGCCGCGTTTGAATAGCACGGGTGTGCGGGTTTCACCGAGGGCACGCAGCAGGTTGAAGTTCTGCATGTTGCGCGCGCCGAGCTGGAAGATGTCCACATATTTTTCCATCATCGGAATTTGCGAGACGGCCATCACTTCCACCACGAGCGGCAAGCCGGTCTTCTCGCGGGCTTCGGCCATGTATTCGAGACCTTCTTCACCGAGACCTTGAAAGGCATACGGTGAAGTGCGCGGTTTGAAGACACCGCCGCGTAAAGCATTCGCGCCTGCTTCCTTGACAGCTTGCGCCACCTCGAGGATCTGATTTCGTCCTTCGACGGAGCACGGACCGGCAATGATGGGTACTTCCGTACCGCCAATGCTGAAGCCGTTGAATTCAAAAACAGAATCCTGTTCATGGAATTGGCGAGAGGCGAGTTTGTACGGTTTTGAAATGCGTTGAACTTCTAGCACGCCGGGGAAGGCTTCGAAGGTTTCTTTGAGGACGTAGTGCCCGTCACCGACGGCGCCGATGATGGTTTGCTCCACGCCAAAGATGGGGTGAGCGGTGAGTTTATGTCCTTCAACAGCAGCAATGACTGCGTCGATCTGTTCGCGGGGTGCGCCGGGGCGCATGATGATCATCATGGTGGATATTTCCTCTTTTATTTTTGTAAGGGCGGGAACCCCGCCCAATATTTTTTACAATAATTCTCAGGACGAGGAGACCTCGCCCCCTACACACAAACCTACGCCCAACCGTTCTTGCTATATTCGCCTTGCACAGTGGCGAGGCTGCGTCCCATAATTTGCGCGATCTGACCGACCTGCTTGACCATCGCGGCAAAGGCTTCGGGCTTGAGCGATTGCTTGCCATCCGAAACTGCCTTGGCAGGGTCAGGGTGGACCTCAACAATGAGTCCATCCGCCCCTGCGGCAATACCTGCGCGAGAAATGGCAGCGACATAATTGGCAAGTCCGGTCGAGTGACTGGGGTCTAGAATGACCGGCAAGTGAGTTAAGTTTTTCAAAACAGGAATGGCATTGATATCGGTCGTATTGCGTGTGGATGTTTCAAAAGTACGGATGCCGCGTTCGCACAACATCACACGCGTATTTCCCCCGGCCAAAATATATTCAGCAGACATGAGCAATTCTTCGACCGTGGCGGAAAGTCCACGCTTGAGCAGAGCAGCGGTCCGTGACTCACCGATGGCACGCAGCAGGTTGAAGTTTTGCATGTTACGCGCGCCAACCTGCAACACGTCCACATATTTCACCATCACATCCAACTGCACCTGAGACATGATCTCCACTACGATGGGCAGTCCCGTTTTCTCACGCGCCTCGGCAAGCAGCTCAAGCCCTTCTTCGCCAAGTCCCTGGAAGGAATAGGGCGACGTGCGCGGTTTGAACACTCCCCCACGCAGTGCAGACGCGCCCGCTTCTTTCACAGCGATGGCTGTTTCGATGATCTGCGAGCGGCTCTCCACGGAGCATGGTCCCGCCATGATGGCGATCTCATTTCCGCCCACGGAAAATCCGTTCATCGAAATGACCGAGTCTTCGGGGTGGAACTGACGCGACGCTAGTTTATATGGCTGGGTAATGCGTTGGACAAGGTCCACACCGTCGAGACTTTCAAAGCGTTCCATTGGAATGTTGTGAGTCTCTCCGATGGCACCAATAATGGTGGCTTCAACCCCCTGCGAAAGATGGACGTTCAATCCCGCCGACTTGACGGAAGTGATCACCGCTTCCACTTGCTGCGGGGTCGCGTTGGCTTTCATAATGATCATCATAGGTTCTTCTCCTAAAAAATTTGAAGTTTACAGGTTGAAGGTTGGTCAACTTGCAACCTTCAACCTTCAACTTTCGACCGTATTACTGCGCGGCAACCAAGTCGGGTCTTAGTTTCACCGCGTCTCTCAAATACACATGCTTGATGACGCCCTGCGGAGTTTCTGTATTCCAATGCACAAGCACACGGATCGCCTTGGGCAAACTGCCAGGGACGGGAATCTCACGGGCACACATCATCGGCACCATGCTCCAGCCCATTTGACGGGCCGCCTGCGCAGGGAAGGTGGATGCGAGATCTTCCGTCACCGTAAAGATGGCACTGCCGACATCCTCAGGCTTCATGCCTGCATTCTCTTTGATGATCGCTTCGAGCAACTCCCTCGTCGCCTGAAGGATCATCTCTGGTTCGTCCTCTGCGACGGTGGTTGCGCCGCGAATTCCACGGATTGCCATCTTTTCTTCTCCTGATTTGCAGGGTAACCCCTACGGGATGAAATAAAAAAGAGCGAGACCGTGTGGTCTCGCTCTTCTGCATACAGTGTTTGCTGTCTACTTAAGCGCCACCAACGGCAACCGGGCTCCGGAAACCGTAATAAAAATAAAAGCTAAACCAACGGGTGGACTTAAGCATATTGGGCGCTATTCTATGCCTGTCAAAGGGATGCGTCAAGGGGCAATTTCTCAAACAAGGTGCTCTACAAAACTGTGATGCGGGTCAAGTATAATTATTTCCCCCGAAAGGAATTCTCTCATGTCCTTCACAAAAAAAATTGACGAGTGGATGAAAGAAGTTGAAGACCGACCCGAGTCAGCGATCACCATCGTGAGACTGGTGGTTCGGCGCCTGCGAGAACTCTCTGAGCATAACGAAGAATTGCTTTCGGAGAATATCGCCCTGCAAACTGGAACCCGTGTGGAGGAATACCAAAAACGGATCGCCCACCTCGAATATCAACTGGATATGCTCAAACGGCGCTTCGGGCTGGACGAAGCCGCGCTCACAAACTCCCCCACTCAGGCGGAAGGTGAAGCATCCATACTCAACATATTGGTGTACAACGCGCTCGGGCAGATCTTCCGCACCGAATTGGATTCTGACGTGAAAGAGGTCGGGAGCATCTCAGGCGGAGTGGGCACCGACCTCGAACCGCCGCGGATTCTGGCAGTACCATCCAACGAGAACCTGCTTTTGCTGTTCACATCAGGACGGGTGGAAAAATTCTTAGTCACCGATATCCCAGCCATGCCGCTCGGCAGCGCCTGGGCATGGAATCAGGCTGCGCTGCCCCACGAACCGCGCGCAGGCGAACAGCTTGCCTGCATCATTCCCTTCTCGCGCCTGCCCCTGGCAGACTTCCTTTTACAGACCAGCCGCCGAGGTTATGCCAAGAAAACCCTCACCAACATATCCGAATCGATCCTCAACAATCACTTTATCGGCAAAGGCACATCGCAAAAATCCGATCAACCTTTTGACCTGACCCTCTGCCGAAAAAATGATATCGCCGCCTTCGTAACCTATGAAGGCAAAGTCACCGCCTTCGATGTGGAAAGCCTTACCTACACAACCGAAGAACGCATCAAACTCTCCGCCACCGATTATGTCATTGGCTCGTTCATCCTGCCTGCCGACTCCTCCCTGCTTTGTGTCACACAAACAGGCAAGGTCATTCACCGCGAAGGCAGGAGCATCGAAACCGCAAAGACCTCCAACACCCGCGGGCAGGTTTTGATTCCGCCAAGCAGACTTGAGCAGGGAGTCCGCTTTATGGGTGCAGCGACAGTGAAGGATTCGGATCAGGTCTTAATTCTGGATGCGGGGGGACGGATCAACATTCATGATGTGAGCACGATGACTGGCAGCGGATCGATCTCAGCCGACGGGTTGGTCCTGTCTATGGGGCGAATCAGCTCTGAGGGCAGAGTGACAGCGTCCCCTTTGGGGAAGCGGAGCGTTCCGTCATGAGCCTAAAAGTTGGCATCGACTTCGGCACTTCCAATTCTGGCGTCGCCATTTACGACGGTCAGCATGTGCGCCTGCTTCCTGTTGACCCAAAGAACGTGATCCCCGAAGTCATCAAGACCGTGTTGTACGTTACGCGTGAATATCGTTGTTATCTTGGGCAGGAAGCCGTGGAAGCGTACTACCGAGACAACGTGAATCGTCAGCGGCGTTTTGTAAAGCAATGGGCTGGCGAGATCGAGTATCGCGGCGCAGACATACATTACATGCGCGATATTTATGTGTATGTGGACGAGTTGAAACCTGGGCGTTTGCTGCAATATCTCAAGACAGCGCTGCGCAAGGAAGGCTACCACGGCACACAGATCTTTGAACGGTTTTACACGACAGGCGACCTTGCGAAGACCTATTTGAGTTTACTCAAGCGTCGCGCTGAAGATGTGCTCGGTGAACCCATTCACGCGGCGACATTGGGTCGCCCTGTAAAATTCTCCGAGTCGCTAGAGCAGGACAAGAAGGCTGAAGACACCTTGCGACAAGCCGCACACGAAGCGGGATTCAAAGAAGTGGATTTTGAGTTGGAGCCGATCGCAGCCGCGTTATTTTATGAGCAATCCATTTCAAAGCCGCAGAATGTGGTCATCTTTGACTTCGGCGGCGGCACACTCGACATCGCAGTGATGCGCCTCGGTGACACGCGTTTATCGCGCGAACGTCAAGTCTACGCCAACGGCGGTGTGGACATCGCGGGCAGTGATTTCGACCGCACGATCATCGAGAAGCGCATGCTCCCCCACTTTGGGTACGGCAAGGTCAAGCACCATCCTGAAATCCTGGAAATGATCCACGCTGTGCCAGACTGGATGGCACTGCCAGAACTTGGCACACCCATCAACCGCAACATCCTCGAAAAAGCAATTCAAGCAAAGATCGCCCCTGTGCGATTGAAAGCATTGGAAGGTTTGATCTACAACGACCTCGCGTTTACGTTTTACAACCGAGTGGAAGCGGGCAAGATCGCGCTCTCGAAAGAAGGTGCGACCGTCATCAGCCTCGAAGATAAGAACATCGCGCTATGGGATATGTACACCCGCCATCAATTTGAAACAGACATCCACCATTATCTGGTGGATGTGGAAAAGGTCTTGCTCGACACGATCGCCAAATCCGGGCTGGAACCAGGTCAAATTGACGCGGTGGTGAAAACGGGCGGCTCATCGAACATTCCGCTCTTCACTGGCATGCTTGCCAAACTCTTCGGCGCAGAAAAAGTTAAAGAGTCCAATGCTTTTAGCAGCGTAGTAGCCGGGCTGGCGATCAAGGCAAAGATGTAAAAGGATGCCCTCGAAATTTCGGGGGCATCCTTTTATTTATCTCAATGCCGACTTAAAACTTTGTGCAAATTGTTTCGCTGTTTCCACTGGGGTGTCACTCCCCCCGATCGTTTTCACACACGCCGAGCCGACAATGACTCCGTCAGCGAGTTGACCGACCTGTTTGGCTTGCTCGGGCGTGCCAATGCCAAATCCCACGCACACCGGCGCGGATGTATGTGCACGCACACGAGCAATCAATTCACCAAGGTCATTTGAAACTTCCCTGCGCTCGCCTGTCACACCCGTCACCGAAACCAGATAAATAAATCCCTTCGCATTTCGCGCAATGGATTCCATACGCTCATCAGGCGAAGTTGGCGCAAGCATTTGAATCAAAGGCATATCGCCATTGATGGATTGAAATTCCTCCGCTTCTTCCAACGGAAGATCGGGGATGATAAATCCATCTGCGCCTGCTTCACGGGCATCGTGGATGAATTTCTCCAGTCCATATGCCAGCATAGGGTTGTAATAGCCCATTAAAATTAGCGGAATGGTCACGCCGCGCTTGCGAAGTTCTTTCACCGCTTCCAGCGATTTTTTGACCGTGATGCCTTTCTCCAGAGCGACTTGCGTGGCTTGCTGAATCACAGGTCCATCGGCGAGCGGGTCAGAGAACGACAGACCAACTTCAATCAAGTCCGCGCCGTTTTTCGCCAATGATTCGATCACATCCACCGATGTCTCCAAATCGGGATAACCCAAAGGAAAGTAGGGCATAAAGATGGGTTTGTTTTGAAAAGCAGATTCAAGTCTGTTCATGGTTTCCTCAGTTCGATATTGGATATTCGGATATCGATTATCGATTATCGCCCAGTTCCTTAATAACCGTATTCAAATCCTTATCACCACGCCCCGACAGGTTCACCAAAATCACCTGATCCTTCCGCATGGTCGGTGCGCGTTTGATGACTTCCGCCACGGCGTGAGAGGATTCCAGCGCAGGGATGATCCCTTCGGTGTGGCACAAGGTTTGGAAGGCGCTCAGTGCTTCTTCATCGGTTGCGGAGGTGTAGAAGGCGCGTTCGGTATCGCGCAGCATGGCATGTTCGGGACCAACCGCAGCATAATCCAATCCCGCAGAGACAGAATGAGTCTCCGCAATTTGACCATCTTCATCTTGCAGGACATACGTGCGGGTTCCATGAATGACTCCAACTCGTGCCTTGGTTGCATCACCGAAGCGAGCCGCATGTTTGCCTGAGGCAATTCCGCTGCCGCCTGCTTCCACACCAATCAACTCAACGGTTTCGTCGTTGACAAATCCACTGAAAACACCGATGGCATTCGAGCCGCCGCCCACGCAGGCGATGACCGTATCGGGCAGGCGTCCTGCGTCCATGAGCATTTGCTCGCGCGCCTCACGCCCAATCACCGATTGAAACTCGCGTACGATCGTCGGATACGGATGAGGTCCCAACGCCGAACCGAGCAGATAATGCGTGTCGCGCACATTCGTCACCCAATCGCGGATGGCTTCGTTGATGGCATCTTTCAAAGTCTTCGTGCCCGACTCCACGGGTCGAACTTCCGCACCGAGCAATTTCATGCGGAAGACATTTGGCTCCTGGCGCGCGATGTCCACGGAGCCCATGTACACAACGCATTCCAATCCAAGCAACGCTGCCGCCGTCGCGGAAGCAACTCCATGCTGACCTGCACCCGTCTCGGCAACGATGCGCTTCTTGCCCATGCGCTTCACCAACAACGCCTGCCCCAAAGCATTATTTATTTTGTGCGCGCCAGTGTGTGCAAGATCTTCACGCTTCAAATAAATTTGTGCGCCGCCTAATTTTTCGGAGAGGCGTTTGGCGTAGGTCAGCGGCGTGGGTCTGCCAACAAACGATGCCATTAATTTGTCGAACTCTTGATTGAAGGCTGGATCATTGCGCGCCGAGACGAACTCACGCTCCAACTCGATGAGTGCGGGCATAAGCGTTTCGGGGACGAATTGTCCGCCGTAGGGACCGAATTTGTGGGGTAATAAAGTGGTCATGGATTATTCCTAACTTTGATTTTCGACTTCTCGAACTGCTTTCACGAATACGGATATCTTCCCCGCATCCTTCTCCCCTGGAGCGGATTCAACACCCGAAGCCACATCCACGCCCCAAGATTGGACTTGGCGAACAGCGTCCGCGACATTTTCGGGGGTGAGTCCGCCCGCGAGCAGGAGCGGATATTTCTTTGCCAATTTAGCAGCGGCTTCCCAATCAGCGACGACTCCGCTTCCACCGTAGATGCCTTTGACGGCGGCGTCGATCAACATGGCAGGTACTTTATTTCTTTCATAGCCCGCGTTTGATTCTGGGATGCCGCGAAAGGCACGGAAGGCATGCGGGGTGAGTTGGGCAAAAGTCTCTGGCGTTTCGTCGCCGTGGAGTTGAGCAAGATCGAGTTGGCAGGTTTGCAGGATGTCTTTGATTTCATCCACGGGTGAATTCACGAAGACGCCGACGAGTTTAATTTGTGGGCGTTCTCGTTTCAGTACGGATGTAATCTCAACGCACGCAGACTTCTCGATGAAGCGCACACTCTTAGGATAGAAGTTAAATCCCAAATAATCCGCGCCTGCTTCGATGGCTGCGAGGGCGTCTTTCAAGGTTTTGATGCCACAGATTTTGACTATTGTCATAGGTCAAAGGTCGAAAGTCGAAGGTCGGACGTTAGACCTTTGACTATTGACTCTCCATTCCAGATAATTCACGGACTTTTGCAGGGATATCTTCGGATGTGACTAATGCTTCGCCGACGAGAATGGCGTCTATATTGACGTTCTCCAAGCATTGGACATCGGCGGCGGTGAAGATGCCACTTTCAGCGACGACGGTGATGTCGGCGGGAATCATTGGGCGGAGACGTTCGGTGGTGGTAAGAGTAACTTCGAAGGTGGCGAGGTTGCGATTGTTGATGCCGATAAGTTGGATGTTGGGGATTTTTAGGGCACGTTCGGTTTCGGCTTCGTCGTGAACTTCGACGAGGGCGGTGAGACCTAAACTCAAAGCGCAGGCGTGAAGGTCAGCGAAGTGGACATCATCTGGGAGGGCGGCGGCGATGAGGAGGATGGCGTCGGCGCCATTTGCTCTTGCTTCGTAAATTTGTGCTTCGTCTATGATGAAATCTTTTCTGAGCAAGGGAAGTGATGAGTGATGAGTAAAACGTAAATCACAAAGTGTTTCGAGTTTGCCTTGGAAGAATTTTTCATCGGTGAGAACAGAAATCGCTGATGCGCCGTTTTGGGTGTAGATGTCTGCCACCTGGAAGAGGTCAAGGTGCGGGGCGAGGATTCCCTTTGAGGGGCTGGCACGTTTGAGTTCAGCGATCAGGCACGGTTGAGTCCCGAAGCGGCGGCGCTGTAAGGCGGCAAGGAAATCTCTGGGCGTTGGACTCTGCTCAGCGGCGTGGCGCAAGGCTTGGGCGTCGAGCGCCGCAATTTCCAATCGTTTTTGGTCGAGGATTTTTTCGAGAATGTTGGTCATGGTATGTTATGTAAGGGCGAGGTGACCTCGCCCTTACGAGCGTGTAAATTCGACAAGAGCATTGAGTTTTTCGAGAGCCTTGCCACTGGTGAGAGAGGCTTCGGCTTCGTTGAGCGCGGATTTGAAATCACCTGTTTCGGCGGCGAGGGCGGCGGCGGTGTTGAGAAGTACGGCGTCGCGGCGCGCGCCTGTGAGTTTATTGGAAAGGATGTCTCTCATCATTAGCGCGGACTCGTCGGGCGTGCCGCCACGAAGATCGGCGACGGTGCAGGGCGCGAGACCGAGGTCGGCGGGGTTGAGGTCGTAGGTTTCGACAGCGCCATTGCGAAGATGACTGACGCGGTTGACGCCCGTGGGATTGAGTTCGTCGAGACCGTTGGCGCCGTGGATGATGAGCGCAGCCTGGCTGCCGAGTTCTTTGAGGACGTGCGCAAGCGGCTCGGTGAGTTTGGCATCATAGACGCCCGTGAGTTGGATGCGCGCGCCCGCGGGGTTGGTGAGCGGACCGAGGACGTTAAAAATGGTGCGCTGCCCCATCTCTTTGCGCGGACCGACTGCGTACTTCATGGCGGGATGGAACTTAGGCGCGAACATGAAGCCGATGCCAACCTGCTCAATGGCTTTGGCAACTTGATCGGGTGTGAGGTCGAGATTGACGCCGAGCGCAGAGAGCACATCTGCGCTGCCGCATTGCGAGGACGCAGCGCGGTTGCCGTGCTTGGCAACTTTGCGTCCCATGCCTGCGAGGACGAATGCCGCGGCTGTCGAAATATTGAAAGTGTGCGCGCCGTCGCCGCCCGTGCCGACGATGTCATAGATGGGATCAGTCGAATTGACATTGACCTTCACGGCGACATTCCGCATGGCGCGGACGGAGCCTGTGATCTCTGGGATGGTCTCGCCTTTCATGCGCAACGCGGTGAGATACGAACCGATCTGCGCGGGGGTCGCGCCGCCTGTCATGACGACGGTCATCGCTTCTTCGGCTTCGAGGTCAGTCAAGTCCGTGCGATTGATGACTTTGGCAATGAACGGCTTGAGCATGACGGGCTCCGTCGACGCGCCAGCGGGCGGGGCAATTTTGATATCGAGGAAATTCTTGAGCAATTGTTTGCCGTGTTCGGTCAGGATCGACTCGGGATGGAACTGCACACCGTAGGTTGGATACTGTTTGTGTTTGAGTCCCATCACTTCGCCTTCATCAGTTTGGGCGATGACTTCGAGTTCGGCAGGAATCGGTTCGTAAACGACAAGCGAGTGATAGCGCATGGCTTCAAAGGGAGTCGGGATGTCTTTGAAGATGCCCTGCTGATTGTGTTTCACGGGCGAGGTCTTGCCATGCATGAGGCGCGGAGCACGGTCCACTTTGCCGCCGTAGATGGCGCCGAGGCATTGATGCCCGAGACACACTCCCAGCACGGGGACTTTGCCCGTGAAGTATTTGACGGCTTCGGGCGAGACGCCGCCGTCTTTGAGCGGTTCGCCTGGACCTGGGGAAATGACAAGGTGGTCGGGCTTGAGGGCGATCAGTTCGTTCAGCGAGATCTGGTCGTTACGGTACACGCGAATGTCCGCGCCGAGTTCGCCGAAGTATTGAACGAGGTTGTAGGTGAACGAGTCGTAGTTGTCTATTAGGACTAGCATGATAAAAACCTTTCTTTCATGTCATTGCGAGGAGGGTACTCTGCCCGACGAAGCAATCCCTTTATAGGCTGGAGATTGTTTCGGGCTGATGCCCTCACAATGACATTCATTATTCTTCGTTCCCGAAAATATCCAATTCATCTGCAAACAGATCGAGCGAGTAGGATAAGCCTGTTTTCTCGCGGACAAGTTCCATGGTCTGTTTGGCTTCGGCTTGCATGCGGCGGATGCCGTTGGCTAGGATATCGCGCGGGATCATGGGATGGGCGAGGAAGTAGGCGCGTTTTTCGCGGATGGGTTCGAGGATGTTATTGATGGCGCGGGCAAGTTTTTCTTTGACTTCCACGTCGCCGACTTTGCCCTGGCGGTAGCGTTCCTTGAGGTCGTCCACTTCGGCGTAGGAGGGATTGAATGCGTCGTGGTAGATGAATACGGGGTTGCCTTCGACCGTTCCGGGGTCGGTGGCGCGCAGTCGCTTCGGGTCGGTGTACATGTTCATCACTTTTTGCTTGATCGTCTCCGCGTCGTCGGAAAGATAGATGGCGTTGTTGAGCGACTTGGACATTTTGTTCTGTCCGTCTGTGCCGACCAGAAGCGGAACATCACCGATGATGGGTTCAGGTTCGTGGAAGACGTCACCGTAGAGGTTGTTGAAGCGGCGCGCCATCTCGCGGGCAAGTTCAACGTGTGATTGATTGTCGCGCCCAACAGGGACAGCTTGCGCGCGCGGGAGGAGAATGTCCACGGCTTGCAAGACGGGATAGCCGAGCAGACCAAATGGCATGGAGTCCATGTTGGCGTCGCGTGCCATGTCTTTGAGGGTGGGCATACGTTCGAGACGCGGAACAGTGACGAGCATTTCAAAGAGCAGATTCAACTGGAAGGTTTCAGGCACAGCCGATTGCACAAAGATGGTGCTGACGTTCGGGTCAATGCCGACGGCAAGATAATCCAACACAATGTCACGGATGAAGGTTGGAATCTCTTTGATGTATTCGCGCTCGGGTTTGGTGGTCAGCGTATGCAAGTCCGCGATGATGAAGAAGGAGTCGTATTGATGCTGCAGGCGCACACGGTTCGAGAGTGAGCCGACATAATGTCCGAGGTGCAGACGTCCTGTGGGGCGATCGCCAGTTAACAAACGGGGTTTGGTATTTGACATGGGATTTTCCTTTAATCAACTATTCGATTCAGCGACATCAATAGCCTTCAACATCGCACTCGCCTTATTCACCGTCTCTTGAAACTCAGCAGTGGGATTTGAGTCCGCGACGATGCCCGCACCTGCCTGCACACTGACGGTGTTTCCGCGTCCGACCATGGTGCGGATGGCGAGGCAGGTATCCATGGCGCCGTCGAAGCCGAAGTAGCCGACCATGCCTGCGTATGCGCCGCGCGCGTCGGGTTCGAGGTCGGCGATGATCTCCATCGCGCGGACCTTCGGTGCGCCGCTGACCGTCCCTGCGGGGAAGGCGGCACGCACCAGATCGAACGCGGTCAGTTCAGGTTTCAATTTCCCTTCGACATGTGAGACGATGTGCATGACGTGTGAATATTTTTCGACCGTGAAGAAATCCGAAACGCGCACCGTGCCATATTCACACACGCGCCCGAGGTCGTTGCGTCCAAGGTCAACGAGCATGACATGCTCGGCACGTTCCTTCGGGTCGGCAAGCAGTTCTTGCGCGAGCGCGTCGTCAGCGGCGTTGTCTTTGCCTCGGGGTCGCGTCCCAGCGATGGGGCGGAGCGACGCGGTTCTCCCTTCCAAACGC
Organism: Anaerolineales bacterium; assembly: GCA_017985935.1. Lineage (GTDB taxonomy): Bacteria > Chloroflexota > Anaerolineae > Anaerolineales > Villigracilaceae > Villigracilis. Next base: position 16,530 of record JAGNWT010000073.1, read on the forward strand.
ACGAACATCTCAGGCGACGATCCGCACAGATAAAGCGGCTCACCGTCCACGGTTCCGAAATCAAAAAAGAACATGTAAGGCGACGGGTTGAGTCGGCGCACAGCACGATAAACATCGAACGGCTCGACGTTGGTCTCGCGCGTGAAGCGCTGCGAAAGCACCACCTGAAAAATATCGCCCGCCAAAATATTTTCCTTCGCGGCGCGCACCATGTCTTCGTAGGTGCCCTGCGTGTGATTCGACTTGACCTTTGACGGCTTGACCTCGACCTTCGGCGCGGGCGGCAGCGGCTGTTCGATACGCGCGGCGATCGCGTCCAGTTTTTGATTCGCGGCTTCGGTGTTGCCGTCCAGGACATTGGCGATGAGGAAGATGCTGCGACGCGCATGGTCAAAGGCGACGATGGTATCTGCCAGCATGTAGATGCCGTCGGGGATGCCCGCCCGCTTCATTCTGGACTTTAGGGTTGGTTCAAAAAACCGAACCGACTCGAACCCGAGAAAGCCCACCAACCCACCCGTGAAGCGCGGCGCATTCGGCAGGCGGACAGCGGGGAAGCGATCCATTTCGGCTTGCAGAAATCGGGTCGGGTCGCCATCGACAGGGATGGTGCGCGAACCATGTTCATCCTTGATCTCGATCTCTTCGTCGCGCAAAATATATTCCGCGCGCGGCTGAACGCCGATGAACGAATAGCGCGCAATGCGCTCCCCACCCTCGACAGACTCCAGCAAAAACGACGCGCCGTCTCCGCGCAGTTTTAGATACAGGCTGACGGGGGTTTCTAGGTCAGCGGAGATTTCTCTGATTATGGTTTGTACTTGCGTTGATTCAAGAAGCATAAATTCTCCTTCGGTTCATTGTCCATTTCGCAGGGGCGAGGTCCCCTCGCCCTGTTATTGAGAGGTTCCCAATTCCTTGGGCGGGAAAACCCCGCCCCTACTACATATTCGATTAAATTAAAAGCCCCTCTTGTCCATTGGGACGAGAGGGGAGTCTCGTGGTGCCACCCAAGTTAAACGCCTGCTATAAAACAAAATTCCCTGTGTGATGCAACAGGGAAAGGAAGCCAGCGTCACTTTGTCAGGTACGTCGCCGATTAGCGGTTATACCCTTGCTCTATAACGGGAGCGCCCGTATTGGACTAGTTGCATTTTGCGTTCGTCCGATCAACTCGGAGGTCCATTCGACTTCTGCGCTTTTGCCTCGCTTGCACCGCGTTGGTCTCGATACCTTCGTACTCGACCAACGGCTCGGCTCTCTGGAAATCGCTTTGAAGCGTACTCGTCCTCGTCAGCGTTTTTGGTTATATGTTGGGCGAGATTTTACGTCCGCGGGCGGGATGTGTCAAGAGAATTACACCTCCAAATCCCCGATCCAAATTGCCCAATCAATCGCCTTCGCAAGCGGAGCGTCCGCGGTGATGAGCGACATTTCCAATTTCTGGGCGAGGACAGCGTAACAAGCATCATAGGCAGTGAGTTTTCTCTCGTTTGCCAGCTTCAATGCATCTTCGATCAATTCGGTTGTGGATGTAACGGTTAGGGCAAGTTCGTTCAGGTCTTTCAAATCCGCCAGCGAGTCTTCCAGCGGGCGGTCAAATCGGCGGGTGTATTTCAACAGGATATTGGCACATTCGATATAAAACAAATCAGGAACATGAAATTCCGCCTGCGGGTCTTCAGCCAGTTTGGCAAAGAGTCGCTGCACTTTGTCTGAAAATTCTTCTTCCACAAACAGCTTAATCCCCACACTGGCGTCGAGAACACAACGCAAAATTACCTCGGTCATCGCTTGCGATCCTCGCGGAGCAAATCCAATGACGAAGGCACATTTTTGGGAGCCTTGAAACGTCGGCGTTGGATGGAATTTAAGACCTTAGTCTGTTTAATACGGCGTTCTTCAAGTTCAATAGCTTGAGAAAGCAGCGTAATAACCTGCGCGCTCAGGGAACGGTTCTTGGCATTAGCCATAACCTGAATGCGTTGGTACAAGTCATCGGGCACACTGCGAACGTGGAGGGTATTCATAAGGTTTATCCTTTCCACAGGGATTTTAGCATTTTTGGTTGCATTATGCAACCAAAGTAAAAGACCTGATAGGTTTGAGTAGTTACCCCTACGACAAAAAGACAATATCCATCGGATGGCGTAGGAGTTGCAGGGTATTATCTTTGAGTTGAACAATTTCACTCAGCTTCACAAAATCCTGGTCGCTGATAATAAATACAGTCGGGTCGCCG
>JAGNWT010000134.1 GCA_017985935.1 Anaerolineales bacterium
GCGAGATAGACCGAAACCAGTAAACAAGGCGGGACAGCAAGTAACACGCCAACAGTCGTCACCCACAGTGTGCCGAGGATGAACGGGCGAAACCCGAATTGACCGTTGTTGGGTCGCCAGATATCGCCGAATAACAATTCGCTGAAACTATATGAATTCAAAATGGGGTAAGCGCGCACGACCAATGCCGTTGCCACAATGATGATGAGCACCACAGGCACAAATGTGATGATAAAAAATGTGCGCTGTGCGGCACGATTCGTTCTGGCTCGAGACGGCGTAGAAGGTCGGCTAAGCCGACCTTCTGTTTTCAAAGTGTTGTTGAGATTAACTTCACTCATTGTTCTAATTTTGCGAGAGACTCGGCTTGTTGCTCAGGAGTGAGCGGAACGAAGCCTGCCGCTTCAAGATATTGTTGACCATCCGTCAAGATCCACTTGATGAATTCAAGTTCGAGTCCTTCGGGTTTGCCAAGGGTGGCAAGGTTTTCAAAACGGGCAGGAGGGGAAGGATAGGTTCCGTTCGCCACTGCGCTGAAGGCGTCTTCTTTCACGGTGTAGATTTCTTCCGCATCTGCTGCGCCGTTCTCATTGATGTCGATCGGCGGGATAACGATACCAGGCACGAGTCCGCCGCCGCTCAGGTCGAAGATGCTGTTGAGGTTGCCATAGCCAATGCCGAGCGGGTCTTTGAGTATTGTGTCGAGCATGGAAGGTTCACCATTCACACCAATGCCGAGCAGGTCTTCTTGTGCTTTGCCGCCGCTATACTTTGCCCACTGTTCGGCAGCGCCGGAGGCATCGGAACGGGTGAAGACATTGATCTTGTCCGTGATGGATGGGTCGCCAACCACTTCACCCCAAGTGGTGATCTCACCGGTGATGTAGATCTTGGCGAAGATTTCCTGTGAGATGCCCCTTTCAAGGATCTGAGCTGCGACAGGATTCTCAGCGTTGATGATCGGGAAGACTGCGTCTTTGGTTACCGATACCCAGAAAATACCTTGAGCGGTTTCTTCTTCCTTGATGCTGCGCGAGATCATGCCAATGTCCACGGCGCCTGCGATGGTATCGGTCATGCCTTTGCCAGCGCCGCCACCCTGCACATCGAACTGCACATCAGGATGCAACTTGGTGAACTCTTCCGCCCAGACGGTCATCATGGGGTAGAGGGCGAACGCTCCAGAGATGGAAAGGGTTCCGCTCAGGGGTTCTTCGGTGGGAACTGCTTCGGTGGCAGGTGATGCAGCCGCAGCTTCGGTCGCTTCAGACTCAGGAACAGCTGTTGCTTCAGGCGCGGCAGTACCGCACGCTGTGAGAGCCACAGCCAAAACCAGGAATAACGACAGCCATGTTAAAGTTTGTTTTCGCATATTGTTTCTCCGATTAGTTTGATATATTATAAAGTCTATAATACAAGTAGTCTTTCAAGGCAAATAAAAATGTGCCCCCCTTGCACTTTCGAATCTGCTACTTGAGCCCCAGTTTTTTACGAAGCGAACCCTGCCGTTTGACCACATCTGCCAGCGAGGTGTTGTCGAGGATGTCCGCTATTGCATTGCGCACATCGCCCATCACCAGGCGCAGACCGCAGGTTTCTTCATCGGGGCAGCCACACGGCTCGTATGCCATCTGGCTCACACACTTGATGGGAGCCACGGGACCATCCAGCACGCGGAAAATCTGACCGAGCGTGATCTCATTGGCCGACCTGGCCAGGTAATACCCGCCGCCAACTCCCATTTTGCTGTGCAGCAAGCCATTGTTCTTAAGCGCCAACAAGATCTGCTCAAGGAACTTGGCTGAGATCGCTTCGCGAAGGGCGATCTCCTTGATCTGCATGATTTGTGGGGAGCTGTCTGTTTTGGCGGGTTCTGCCAAAGCGATCATTGCCCGAAGTCCGTATTCACCGCGTTTTGAAAGTCTCACATAATCTCCTACTAAATCAATAGACTTTATTGTCTATAATCATAATTCAGCGACTGAATTTTGTCAAGAAGATTTCAAACCCTGGCAGACATGTTTTTGCAATAATTGATTCTTGACAAATTAGAACAAGTGTTCTATATTTAATGAGTTGATGTTTCCCCCATTTGGTTCTAAAAAGGAGATCTCCCATGAACCGTTCTCTCAATATCAATTTGATCCCATTCCTGAAAAATGCCTCGTTAAGGCGCGGCGCAATTTTTGGCAGTATTCTGATCAGCGCACTGCTCGCCTTCGAAATATTCAATTTCGGCACAACCTCTTTTGCCCTGCAGGATGTGCTGGGCAATCTGGAATTTGCCGGTATGCAGTGGTCAACGATCCTTGCCTTCGCATTCTGCGGCATCGACTTTGCCGGCATCGCCCGCATCTTCACTCCCGAACAGGGCCGCGATGAGCCGGCAGAGGTCTGGTATCTCTTTGGCGCGTGGCTGCTGGCGGCCGCGTTCAACGCCATGCTGACCTGGTGGGGCGTATCCGTGGCGATCTTGAATCACAACGCCGAGGGCGGGTCGCTGGTCGGTCAGGCCGCCATGACCCAGATCGTGCCGATCTTCGTAGCCGCCATGGTCTGGTTGATCCGCGTGTTGATCATCGGGACTTTCTCTGTGGCGGGCGAACGTCTCTTTACTCTGGCAGATGCCGGACAAAGGCCTGCGGCCTCTCAAAATCAATATCAACGACCGGCAGCCGTGAACCAGCCGACCTACGCTTCCGTTCAAAACGCGACCTCGAACCTGCCAGCCCAAAATTATCCGCGCCCTGCGCCCAAACCGCGGCCCGCGCCAACACCCGGGTACGCCACCACTCGTTCCGAGCCGACCTATCATCCCATCGGCATGACCGCCATGGGACGCGGCGAACAAAATTCATCCTCTGTGCGGAGATAACATCAACTCTAAATTCCCCCATCCATGAAAAAGACACGGTAATACCGTGTCTTTTTTGTTTAATCATTCGAATTGGTCCAGGGTGCTTTCGCCGTGAGTGAGCAGATAAAAGCCGCGAGGGTCGCCGTTATTCTGGTCAAAGACAAAATCGGTAACGATATAACTTTTTTCAAAAGCGGTCTCGAACAACTCACGGGTGAAGAAACGCCAGTCGCGGGCGAGGGCAAAGTCTTTGCTTTTGAGCTGCAGAAAGTCTGCAGGGATCTCTGCCAACAGCAGACGGTTCTCAAAGGGCGGGACATGCTCGGGTGGGTGGGGCAGGTGATCGGTCGACTCGGGAAGCGTGTAGAAAGGTCGAAGCCCCGAGCGTGCCACGTGACTCAGCTTCAAAGTGGGTCGCGCGCGTTTGCCCAGTCTCCTTTCCACACGGGGCGTGTTGATCCACCAGTCCACTTGAAATCGATCGGAGGGAAGCCCGGCGTTCAAGCCGTCGCGCATGTCGCCGTATTCCGAGCGGCGATAGGTGGTGCAGACCGCTCCTAGTTTGGCGATGTTGAGATATGCGTTGCGGCTGAGCAGGGGATCGTAGGTCCAGGTGATGTGATCGAGTCCCTGATGACGCGCCATCTGCCATTGAGCTCGCTTGAGCGCAAACCCAATTCCGCTGTCTCGATGGTCGGTGTGGATGCCCATCATGTGCGAACAATGTTTCGGGCGCGGACCATCCGGCGTGCCTTCAAGCCCGGGAAAGCCAAAGACAAAACCCACCATTTGATCTTCAACGAACGCGCCAAGTACCAGCCCGCCATTATGCACGGCAGTAATGAGCATGTGCAGCGGTACCACATCGGTCTCGGAATTGGGCCACACATTGCGCTGAAGGTCTTCGACCAGGCGCATCTCTTCGGGGGTTTCGATCAGGCGGATGGTGAAATCTGTCATGGTCTTTTCGGGCGCAGCAGCGCCGCCCTTTCAGTGACCGCATTCCAAAGGCGGCGATACCAGGGTTTGCGGATGAGATAGTCGAGCCGGTAGGTGAACCGGGCAGGCATTAAGCCGAACACCCGCGGCATGGAATCCACAGCGCAGGTGCGATTGACGGCAAAATAATCGAGCCAGAAAGAGGAGATGGGAAATCTGGGAAAAATGCCTTCCAGAAAAACGGTGAGCGCGCGCAGGGTGATCGGCGAAAGCGGAAGCAGGAATCTTTTTCGGCGAGTGACCTCCATGATGGTTTCAACGATCTGCTTGATCGTAAAGAACTCACTTCCGCCAAGCTCATACACCTGATTAAGAGTGTCTTCCCTTTCCAACGCCCACAGGAGACAGGTCACCAGATCTTCAACCCACACCGGCTGCACAACGGTCCGCCCGCCGGATGGGATGGGGAACACACCCAGCGAAGAACGGATCAGCCCGGAAAGATTGTTGGTGAAATGGTCTTCAGGTCCATACACCAGCGAGCTGCGAAAGATGGTGTACGGCACCTTGCCGCCGCGGATGTGTTCCTCTGCGATGCCCTTCGCTTTGAAAGCGGGATACGCCGAAGCACGCGCCGCCCCGATATGACTGAGATAAAAGAATCGATCCACGCCGGCATCTGCCGCCGCTTCGACGAGATTTTCCGTCCCCTGAATGTCGGTGGTCAGCAGGTTGCCGCGGCTGCCTTGATTCTCTGCGCTGGCGAGATGAATGACAATGTCCACATCGCGCATGGCAGCGCGCAGGCCGCGCTTGTCGGAAAAACTGACCACAGCCACTTCCACAGGCACGCCCTTGGGCAAACGCGGAGTTCGCGGCGAAGGGCGGATCAAAGCTCGAAGCGGATACCCAATGGTGGAAAGCTGGCGCACGAGGGTACGTCCGATGAAACCGGTTGCGCCTGTGATGAGAATCATGTGCGGGATTATAGCAGAGGGATGAAGCGTGAAAAGAATTAGTGGAGATTCAAACCTGGCAAGGCAGCTTCCCGCCGCAAAAGACAAAATGGCACAAGGGGATCTTGTTAATCAAAAAAATCCTGCGATCTGCAGGATTTTTGAAGTGGATGCTGAAGTACTGCGCACGATCCCCATCATTTTATTTTGTGGGCGCTG
>JAGNWT010000074.1 GCA_017985935.1 Anaerolineales bacterium
GATAAGTCTCGATGCATTTTTTGAGGAGTGGGGATTCCATGTTTGGCTGCCAGGGAGGGAACATCTTCGTTCTTTCGGTCTTTGCGCCTGCCAGCCATGCGACAGTTTCGACTCGTCTGGTGATTTCTTCCAATCTCGAAAAGACCGAACTGCGATGATTCGAGACAATGGATAGCCCATCTTCCTTCAATTCCATCACGCCAATGTTGTTGGACGTTTCCACAAAAGCAGGCATCTCTGCAGACATGGACGAAACACCATGCGGTAATGCCATCAACAAACGGATCGCAGCTTGAGTTTCTGTTTGGCTGATGGCACGAATGGATTTACTGTTGATCTCGTTCAAAATGAGCACAAGCCCAGTCTCTGTTTTAGCAAGTTCGCCTTGAACAGTTGTTTGTAGAGCGGAAAAAACTTTCTTGCAAAATTCTGCTTTGTCACGCGGGCAGCCGAACACCGCTTCTGCGTCGCGTGGAATGGCATTTCTCGCCGTCCCGCCTTTGAGCGTGGACAATCGAATAGGGGCGTCGCGTTGAATTTCATCCAGCAGACGAGCGATGAGCTTGTTGGCGTTCGTGCGGAATTTGTTGATGTCTTCGCCCGAATGCCCGCCCTGCAACCCGCTGACCTTTAATTCAAATACAACTTCATCCTGCTTCTGCATCTCCCATGTGACGGGCAAGGTGATATTCACACTCCCGCCGCCCGCACAGCCGACAGTGAACACGCCTTCGGTTTCCGAATCGACATTGATAAGAGTCTTGCCCGAGAGCAGGGCTGGGTCGAGGTGATCCGCACCGACCACGCCCATTTCTTCTTCCACCGTCAATAGCAATTCCAGCGGCGGGTGCTTGACGGATTCATCTTCTACGATGGACATCATCAGCGCAATGCCAATGCCATTGTCCGCGCCGAGGGTGGTGCCGTTGGCGCGAATCCATTCTCCTTCACGGATGAGTTGAATCGGGTCATGCTCAAAATCATGCGTGGACTCATTCGTCTTTTGCCAGACCATGTCCATGTGACCTTGCAGGATTAGCGTGGGGCGGTCTTCGTAGCCCGCGCTGGCAGGGGCATAGATGACCAAATTTCCTGCCGCATCTGTCTTGGAAGTGCAGTTATGTTCCGCTGCCCATTGGATGAGCCAGTTGCGAATCCCCGTTTCAAATTTTGTTCCGCGCGGGACGGATGAGACTTTTTCAAAATTTTTGAGAATGAGTTCGGTGGGGTTCATGATAATTTCCTGTATTCGGCTCGGTCATTGAGCAGGGTCATGGTCTTGCCATCGGGGCTGAAGGCAATCATGGAGTCATCGAGGAAGGCTTTGAGATTCCAATGCGCGAGGAAGGTGTCACCTTGCCAGTGTTCGAGGATGGCGGTGTTGGCTCCGTAGGTGAGTTGCAGGGAGTCGTCTTTGCGAGTCACGGTCATCTCGCCGAAGAGGTCGTTGGAAAATGTCCCAGCGAAGTAATCAAGCCCAACGGACGGAGGCAGGTTCGGGTTACGTGCGAGGCGCATTTCGTCCACCTGACCTTTGACTTGTGCCATGTATCCCTGAACCACCATCTGAAATTCGGATGACCAGTCGCGGTCTTGTTTGTCGAGCAGAATATCTGCGATGGCGTAGAAGAGCGCGGCGTGGGCGAGAGTTTGATGGACGTTGACCATGACGGCAAGCGCGAGTTTGCGCTGCGGGAAGAATGCGACGGCGGAATTGTAGCCAGGCATTTGACCGCCGTGCATGAGAACTTTTTCGCCGCGATAATCCATTGCCCACCAACCGAGCGCGTACGTCCAGAAATGCGTGGCGGGTTGAAGATAGGCAAGCGGCGCGAGTTCGGAGTTGAGCACATCTTGCATGACGATCTGCGGCGTGGTGAGTTCGTTGAAGGTGGCGGGCTGAAGGAGCGGCGCGCCGTTTTGCAAAAGAGCTTTGAGCCATAGCGCGAGATCGTTGGCTGTTGTGTGAATGGAGCCAGCGGGTTCGTGGATAATTTTGAATTGGTCGGTGGGCTGCTGATCGCCAAGGAAGCGCACGCCCGCGGGATAAGTTTCATCGGCAACAGCATGCGGGGACGCAAAATTTTTGTGGTCGGTGATTCGGTCATAGCCGCTGAACGAGCGGGACATGTTCAGCGCGTTGAAAATTCTTTCGGTGATGAAATCGTCCCATGTCTTGCCAGTGACCGCTTCAACGAGCAGACCCGCCACGCCGTATTGTTGATTGGCGTATTGAAACTGCGTGCGGAAATTGGATGTGGGTCTGAGATAACGCATGCGGCGCATGATCTCGCGCTGGTCGTATCCGCGATGGTAGTAAAGTTTTTGCGCGCGTTCCAAGCCGAGACGGTGACAGAGCAAGTCGCGCACAGTGACATGGCGAGCAACCCAGTCATCGTAGAGTTGAAAATCGGGGATGTGCTTGACAACGGGATCATCCCAGTTGAGTTTGCCTTCATCCACCAACATGCCGATCAGCGCGGAGGTGAAGGCTTTGGTGGTAGAGCCGATCGCAAAGACCGTGTCCGCGTTGACCGCTTCGGGCTTACCCGCTTTGAGCACGCCGTAGCCTTGTGCGAACGTCTCATCGCCTTGAGCAACCGCCACCGCTCCGCCAGGGATGTTCCATGCTGCGAGGGTTTTTGAAATTGTTTCGTTGAGTTGTTGTGTGTTCATAAATTCCTTCTTTACACCACAAAGGGTCACGAAGTATCACTAAGGAAAAAACAAAAGAAAACCTTTGTGTACCTTAGTGACCCTTTGTGGTTAAAAATGTTTTATCTCCATGTTTTTTCAACCGCGTCGTAACTTCCAGCGCGCAAATCCGTTTTCATCTTCACCAACTTATGCTTCTCCACTCGTTCCGACGGCGTGCGTGGCAGGTCATCGGCGTACTCAATAAATCGTGGCACTTTGAAATATGCCAACTGCTCACGTGCATATTCCAGAATCGATTCGGGCGGCGTATCTTCCTGAGTGTGCCCTGTTTTCAAAACGATATATGCTTTCACTTCTTCGCCGCGCAACTCGTCAGGAACGGGCACCACCGCCGCCACTTTCACAGCGGGATGTTCCATCAGCACGCCTTCCACTTCCACCGATGAAATATTTTCGCCCGCACGGCGGATCGTATCCTTCAAGCGCGCCTGCCAGTGGAAATATCCCTTCGCATCTTTCGTGACTATATCACCCGTGTGCAGCCAACCATTTTTCATTGTTTCAGAAGTCGCTTCGGGCTTGTTCCAGTAACCCATCATCATCGGCTCGCCGCGCAGGATCAACTCGCCCACGCTGCCATCAGGCACATCGTTTCCATCCGTGTCCACGACCCGCGCTTGCTTCGTGGCGATCGGTCTGCCCATCGCGCCGCTACCCACACTGTCAGCATCATCGAGCGGAACGATCAAGTCCACGCCTGTTTCGGTCATGCCAAATGCTTCGCGCCACGGCACCCCCCAACGCCGTTCAAACTCGGCGTGGAACTTCGGATGAATCCCTGAACACAGGATCATGCGCAATTGATGTCCACGCTCCAAAGCGGCATCCTCTGGCATCTTCAATAAAAAGAACGGCATCGTGCCGATCAAATACAACACGGTCACGTTGTGCCGAATCACTTCGCCCCAAAAATGCGACGGCGAGAATCTCGGCAGGATCACCAACGGCGCGCCGCCGATCAAACTCGCCACCGTGTTCCACTGCGGATCCATGTAATAGAACGGCTGTGCGGTCAGGTTGCACTCGGCGGGCGTCAGCCCAAAATAATCCGCGGCGACCTGCCCGATCTGCATCCAATATTTTTGCTGCAACATACAGCCCTTCGGAAAACCCGTCGTGCCAGATGTGTATTGGATGTTGAGCAAGTCATCGCCTGTGATGTTGGATATTTCAAACGAGTCGGATGCCTCATCCACCAAACGCCCCCAATCGGACTTTGAGCCTGATTCAGTCACGAGAAGCGTTTCCTTCACCGACGGCAAGTGCGCGCGCACCCGCTCCCATTGCTCCAGATAATTTTCGTGGACGACGAAGAAACCCGCCTGCGAATCATCGAGCGTGTAAGTCAGGTCATGGTCATGGTAGTTGATGTTGACGGGCACAATGACCGCGCCCACCTTCGCCAGCGCAAACCAGACGATAGGGAAGTCCACGCCGTTAGGCAGCATCACTGCCACGCGCTCGCCCTTCGTCACACCGACGGATCTCAGCGCGTTTGCCGTCTTGCTCGCCAGTCGATTTACTTCCGCGAACGAAAGCGGTTTGTCTTCAAAGATGAACAACGGCTTCTCTCCAAACCGTTCCGCCGCGCTCTCTACCAAATGACCTAAACTCTTCCACTCCATGCACGCTTCTCCTTTTTTCAACCACAAAGGGTCACAAAGGTACACGAAGGTTTTTTCCTTTGTGACCCTTTGTGCTCCTTCGTGGTTAAGATTTTTTCAACCGCTTACCAAACATCTCAGTCAACTCACGGCTGGACTCTTGCAAGTCCACTGCTTTCGGGTCGAAGACCCACTGCAGCATGATCCCGTCAATCGCGCCCTGAACCACGGACGCCATGCTCTGCTCATCAAACTTCGCAAATTCCTTCTGCTCCACGCCAATGCGGAAGATCTTTTTGAGATGAGCGCGGCACGGGTCATACGCTGAATCGCTGAAGGCTTTCTTCTCTTCAGGTGACGTAAAACTGCCCCACAGATCCACCAGCGCCACGAACTGCGAACGGTTCTGTGAGATGTACTCAAAACTGGCTTCGATGTACACGCGCAGTTTGTCACTGCCTTTGGTCTCTTCTTCCACCCGCCCGCGGATGTACGCGCCTTGTCGATTCAAGATGGTATGAATGGCAGAAGTGATCAAATCATGCTTGCCGTTGAAGTGATAGGCGATCAGTCCCTTTGTGATTCCCAGACTCTTGGCGATCTCCGCAAAGGATGTTTGGGTATAGCCTTGCTCGGCAATGGTCTGCAGCGCCGCGTCGATGATCTGTTTGCGGCGGGCTTCTTCAATGAAGGTCTTCTTCTCTTCTACAGGTTTACTTTTGGCTGGCATAGTTGCTATCCTTTCACCATTCCACCATGAGTTTGGGCACGGAGCGGAATTCATGTCCACGCGGCGCGGAAGGGTGAGTTGATTTTAAGTGCAAATGCGGCAAACGCTCGAACAACACGCGCAAGCCTATCTCACCTTCCAAACGTGCCAACGACGCGCCGAGACAGTGATGTCGTCCGCGGGCAAAGGCGAGATGGTGAGAAGCATTCGCTCGGTGGATGTCGAAGCGGTCTGGGTCGGTAAAAAATTCGGGGTCGCGGTTCGCGGCTCCCAACATGCATTGGACGGTATCGCCCACTGCAAGATCCACGCCGCGGACGGTGATGGGCTGGGTCACATGGCGGGTGGCGGTCTGCACGGGAGATTCCCAGCGCAGGGTTTCTTCCACTGCGGACTTCATCAACTTGGCGGGGTCGCGCTTTACTTCGTCGAACTGGTCGGGGTGATTGAGCAGCGCCCAAACCGTGTTCGAGAACATGGCGGCGGTCGTTTCCAACCCGCCGAAGATGATGACGAAAATATTCGAGATGATCTCGCGCTCGCTCAAGTTCGTGTTCGGATCATGAATGAGATGACTGATCAGGCTTTCATCAGGTTCGGCGCGCAGGCGAGCGATGTGCTCCGCAAGTTGTGCGCCAAATTCCTTCGCCGTTCGTTGACCGCGCTCCCGCACCACAGGGTCGTGACGGAAGTTGCTCAACGCGGCGGCGAAGTCATCGTACCAGCGTCGCAGTTGGGGAAAATCCACGATGGGAACGCCGAGCGAAGCCGTGACGGCATACAACGCCATCGGGTCTGAGAAGGATTTGACCAAGTCCGTTTCTTTGTCTGCGATGAATCTATCGATCAGTTCATTGGCTTTTTGTTCAATGAAAGCAGAAGATGACGCTCGCACTACTTTCGGAACATACGCTCCCGCAAACGGACTTCGCATCCGCTGGTGCAGGTCGCCTTCGGTGGAGAGCATCATCGTGCCAAAGGTATCATCGAGCAGGGAATGCGGTGATTGGACGGTGAAGGCATCCATGTTGTCTAGCACGGCAACCACATCATCACGCCGAGTCACGTACCAGAGATTCACTTCGGGAACCCAGGTGACAGGCTCACGGTCAAGTAAGAGGCGGTAGTGCGGGTACGGGTCAATGCTCAACTGGTCGAGCGTCAATTTTGCACCGATAGGGAAGCGGGTGGAGGCGGTCATTGGCTATCTCCCTGACAGCGAAAGAACTCGCGCACGGCTTCGGGATTCATCCCAGGGTAAATGCTGTTGCAAGAGGAGAGCATGAAGCCTTCCCTGCCGCCTTGCTCGTAACTGCGCTTCACATCAGCGCGGATCAGATCTGAATTCGGCTCAAAGAATAGATTGATATCCACGTTACCGATCAAAATTAATTTATCGCCATATTGGGTTTTGACTTCATCCAACTTATTGCCAGATAAGGTTTCGAGTCCATGCACGCCAGCAAAGCCAGCCTCAACGGCGAAGGGCAGCAGTTTGTCCATCCTGCCATCGCTATGCCAGATAACAGGCACAGGAATTTCCCGCGCCACGCGTTGATGATAGGGCAAGACCAACTCGCGCCACATTTGCGGGGAGATCATCGAGCCGCCGCGGTGGGCAGCATCATCCCCCATCACGATCAACTCCGCGCCGAGCTCTGCTGCGAGTTTGTAAATTTCAATGCACCAATCTGTGCGCGCTTCCATCACGGCATGGACAAAGGACATATCCTTCTTGAACATGCGGAACATGTGCTCCATGCCCATTGCCATATACGTCCCCATGAACGGACCGATATGCGTGCCGAAGAAAAGGCAAAGGTGTGGATAATTCGTCCGAATGTCAGCGACCCGTTTCACGTCGAAGAAACGATCCGCATACCTCAATGGCGGCGTGTACTGCCTGAGGTCATCCGCTGTTTGCACGGCGCCGTAAAAATACATCCCCTTTTTCCATACACGCCCAAATTCATCCACGCCATCTTTCCAGGCGTTGCTGTCTGTTGGGGTTTGATATGGCATGAGGATTCCATCCTGGCCCAACTCGGCATAGGCGCGATAAGGGTCAGTGACGCCGAGTTCATCGAACATACCATCGATCCAGACCTCGAAGCGCGGCACGCGGTCCGGAGTTTTTCCTGCAAGCACAGCATGGACTAATTCGCGTGAGTTCATAACATCTTTGCCACGATCTCTTTGAACACTTTCGCCGCCACCATCTCAGTGACACCCGAAACATCTAGTGCGGGGTTGAGCTCCACCACATCCGCGCCGATGACGTTTGCATGGAGCGACTGAATCACGCTCAACGCTTCGCGAGTGGACAGCCCGCCAGGTTCGCGGTGCGATATGCCAGGCGCGAAGGCAGGGTCGAGGCAATCCATGTCGAAGGTGATGTAAAGCGGCGAGTCGAATTGTCGGTTGAAGACATCGCGCCAATGCTGCATGGTCAACACTTCGACGCCAAAGCGTTTGGCTTGTTCGCGCTGATGTCCGTTAATGGTGCGAATACCTACTTGCACGAGCCGCTTTGCCAAACCCGCTTCCATGATCCGCGCAAAAGGGCTGGCGTGTGAATGTGGATTGCCTTCAAAGTCATCGTACAGATCGGGGTGTGCGTCGAAGTGCAAGATGGTGAGATGGGGATGATTCTTCGCCGCAGCCTTTACCAGCGGATAGGTAACGGAGTGATCGCCGCCAAATGCCATGACCTTCAACCCCGCTTCATATAATTGACTCGCGGCTTTTTCGATCTCTATGGGCATTCTCTCCGCTGACGGTGTGATGTCGCCCATGTCTGCGAAGAGTCCGTCCTCGCCGAGATAGGTTTCGTTCTCCGTCCACAGGTTGGACGAGTCACAGAAGAAGGCTTCACGGATCCGTTGCGGAGCCAACGCCGAACCGCGTTTGTATGACGAGTTTTCATCGAACGCCACGCCGAGTAAACCGATTTTTGCAGGAGCGGGAAAGGGAGGGAATTTATCCATATTTTTATCCACGAAGAACACGAAGTTTCACGAAGGAAAACCATTCACTATTTACTAATCACTACCCTCTTGCTCTTCTCGATCCACTCAGGATTCACATCCGCGCCGTGACCGTGAGCGTCTGTCAGTGTGACTGTGCCGTTGGGTTGGAAGTCCACGCCGCCGATGGAGGGTTCTTCGGCAAAGTGAAAAGGAGAGTCGAGGTCGTGCAGGGAAATATTTGGACAGGCGCAAACCAAATGCGCACCCGCGCTGACTCCGATCAGCGACTCGGACATGCCGCCGAGCATACATTTGATCCCAGCCGATTCCCCGATGGCGTTGATCTTCAGTGCGTCATGAATGCCCGCAGACTTGGCGAGTTTGATGTTGAAGTAGTCCACGGCACCGAAAGAGGCGAGACGAAAAGCGTCGTGCGCGCCAAAGATGGATTCGTCTGCCATGATGGCGATGGGACTGCGCTCGCGGACTCGCTTCAAACCTTCGATGTTCCAGTAGGGCAAGGGTTGTTCGCAAACTTCAATTTCATATTCTGCCAATGCAGTGAGGATGTTGATGGCGGTGATTTCGTCCCAGGCTTGATTTGCGTCGAGCCGCATGGGGACGCCGCTGCCGACCGATTCACGGATGGCGCGGATGCGGGCAAGGTCTTCATTACGACCCGTGCCAACCTTGACTTTCAATGCCGTCACGCCGTTCTCAGCATGTTGTTTCGCAGTTTGCGCCATTTTGTCAGGCTCATCAATGCCAATCGTGCGGTTGGAGTAAAGAACCTTTTTCTCGCCGCCAAGCAAAGCATAGAGCGGAAGTTCCGCATGTTTGGCAAGCAGGTCGTGGAGCGCGAGGTCATACGCACAGCGGATAGCGGGGTTCTTGAGCATGAACTTTTCAAGTTCGCTCAAGCGCGTATCAATTTCCAGTGGATTTTTGCCAAGCAGAATCTGCGCATAAAGTTTCGCCGCTTCTATTGCGGTCTCTGGTGCTTCGCCCGTCACAAAGCGCGGAGGGCAGCCTTCGCCCACGCCGACCAAGCCGTCACTGTCATGCACGCGGACAATGATGTTGTGCGCGCTGTCTATGACCGCGAGTGCAATCTTGAACGGGTGCGCAAATGGGATGTTGAGGTCAATGATTTCGATTTTGGTAATGGTTGGCATAAGAACCTTTTTGGGACACGGATGAACACGGATTTTCTTTTAAAAAGTTCCGTGCGCTTCCGTGAAATCCGCGTAATCCGTGTACGAAAAAATCATTTTCCTTTATAAATCGGCACACGCTTTTCCAAAAACGCCATCACGCCCTCTTTCAGATCTTCGCTGGCGATACATTCGAGTGTGCCTTCGGTTTCGAGCGCCATGACCGACTCTAGATCGAGGTCATACGATTTATGCAAGACCTGTTTGACAAGTCTCACGGAGATGGGGGCATTCGCAGCCAATGACCGTGCTATTTCCAACGCTTCGCGCATGAGAATTTCAGTCGGCAGCACCCGCGTGACCAACCCCATGTCCATTGCCGATTGCGCAGAAATTCTTTCACCTGTCAACATCACTTGTGCGGCGCGTCCCATGCCGATGAGGCGCGGCAGACGATGCATGACTCCGTTGGTCTCGAACAGTCCGCGTTTCACTTCGGCAAACTCGAACGACGCCATTTGCGACGCAATGCGGATGTCACTGGAGATCGCAACTTCTGCGCCGACGCCCACCGCCACGCCGTTGATCGCAGAGATGATCGGCTTGGGCAGGTTCACCATGCGGCGCGTCAACTCTTGCATTTCGTTCAACTCGGCGCGCGCCTGTTCCATCGTCATCGTGCCATCAAACAGGTGCGACACTTCATCGAGGTCAATGCCTGCTGAGAATGCCCGCCCCGCACCCGTCAACAAGATCACGCGGATGGAATCGTCCTTCTCAATTTTTTCAAAAAGGTCGAGCAACGTTTGGAACATGCTGCGCCGAAATACATTCAACACATCAGGGCGGTTGAACGTGATGATGGCAATTTGGTCTTGGGTTTCGTAGAGGATGTCTGTCATGTTTTTTATTTTGAGGATTGGGACTCTGGTCTGACCTTTAGCGGAATCTCGATGAAGGAGGCTTGTTCACCCCCGAGCATTATCTCCACGGTCGGACTACCCGTGAGCGGGATTCTGGCAAAGGTATCTTTGTCTGCGCCTGAAATGGATACTCGTACCTTCCACCCGCAACGAATCAGCGCCGAGATGGGATTCAGCCCGAAGGTGATCTCTGCTACTTCTCCAGGGATGAGCGGCATGGCGTCGGCGCATTTGAAGGAATGATAAGGAACGAATTGTTTGTAGGGTGGCGTGTCCGTTGAAACTTTGCGGTGGATGGCGCGCAGCATTCCTTCGGTGAGGTAATGCGCGTTGCCTTGCTCGTCAATCGCTTCGAGATAGACGAAGAAGTTGCCATCGTCGTGTGTTGACTTGACGAACAACGTCACGATGGGATAGCCTGTGATTTCGGTATCCTGTTCAAGCGACTCGGATGTGTACGCGAGTTGTCCTTTGATGGGCGCATACTTTATAGGTCGCTGGTCGAGTTCCGTTTGCCAGCGGTTGTTGAGTCCTGTCGAGGCGTTGAAATCTGTCTGGTAGCAGTCAGCAGGCTGAGGCGGGGGAAGAAGCGAGGAAAGTCCGCTTTGGGGTTGGAAAAAGAATCGGGTGGAGGTCAAACCCGCAGGTGGAAACTCAGGCGTCGATTTCCATGCATTTTCAAACATGGTGAAGTAGTGCAACTCGCGGGTCACGGGCGGACTATCGAAGAAGCGCAAAGATTCTTTCATCTGTGCGAGCAAGGGGAAAGGATTTTCCTTCGCGCCGACGTGCTGGGTTGCGCCGTGATTCCACGCGCCGATGACCGCGCGCTGCGGGCGGGGATTGTTGGCGAAGCGATGGATGACGGCGTTCGCAGTGGCGGCGTCAAACCAACTGCCCCAATGGTCGAGCGCGTGCGTGGTGGGGCGAGTGAACATGCTGATGTTGTCCATGCGGATGTTGAGTTCAGGGTCGAGGTCATCGCGGAAGGTGATATGGCGCAGCGCGGAATCAACTTGCTGGTTGTGATGTTTGGGAATGGGATTCTTGCCAACGGGCTTGACACCTTTGATGAGAATCTTTTCGAGCGCGCTCATGCTTTTGGGAAGTTGATTGGCGTCGAGAGCGCGGTTGTAATCTGCCCATTGGGTGAGCATGAACTCGTTGGGCACGCCGCCAGGAAAAGCGATGTCGGTGTAAACGTCGAACTCGTTGAAGCGCACGAGCGCGGAGGTGACGGCGGGATGTCCGCACGCGCCGAGCATTTCAGCAGTGGTGGCTTGATACGAATTGCCAAAGCCGCCGACTTGACCGTTGCTCCATGGTTGCTGTGTGACCCATTCGGTTAAATCGTAAAGGTCGGCGAGGTCAGCTGCAGACCACGGGTGTGGATGATTCCCTTCCGATGCGCCTGTGCCGCGCATGTCAATGCGGAGGACGGCGTAACCAAAGGCGGTGAAGAAGTTGCGGGCGGAGTCGGGCAGAGAGAGAAACCAAGAGAACGGCGCTTTGAGTTGTTGCGCACGCCAATATCGTGTGGCGGCGAAGAGTGCGGGGATTTTGGTTTCGGGTGCGAGTCCGCGTGGGAGGTAAAGGTCAACGGCGAGGCGAGTCCCATCGCGCATGGGAATGTAAAGACTCTGCTCGGTGGAGCCTTTGTATTGCGGAGGGCGGAGAGGTTGAGTAGAAGGAAAAGTCATTTTTTATCCACGAAGGACACGAAGGGGCACGAAGATTTTGGAACCGCTAAGCTCGCTAAGAGCGCAAAGATTCTTTTGGTTTTCTTCGCGGACTTGGCGGTTCATTTTTTGTTTAATAGAAAATCGTTTAGAACTTGCTGAAACTTTTCTGGTTCTTCGAGGAATGCCCAATGTCCGCTTTGGGTGAATTCTACGGATTGGCAGTTGGGGAGTGTGGCGCAGAGTTCATCGGCGACGGGTTTGCCTGTATAGGGTGAGTCCGCGGCTCCGTAGATGAAGAGAGTAGGCACTTGCAACTGGCTGAGTTCTTTTTTGTAATCATCTCCAACAAGTGAAAAAGAAATTTCACGCCACGGGGCAAAGGAGACCGTGCCAGTGTCTTCAAGAATTGCTGTGTTGGTTTTATCAAACAGACGGTTCGGGTTGTCTTTCTCGGTGTTCTGCGTGAACCATGTGTCCGCGGCGGTTGGGTCGGCGGGTGGGAAGCCGAGGGCGGAGGAGTATAATGCGCCGCCAAACCATTTCCATACGAAGCGGTTGTTCATGCCGTTGTTGATTCGAATCCCACCCGCAATGACCATCTTCTCGACATGTTCAGGATACTTGAGTGCATAACGTTGAACCAACGCACTGCCGAAGGAATGACCGATGAGGATGACCTTGTCCGCTTTGACCACGTCACGGCGCAAGGCTTCGAGTTCTTCCACCAATTGCTCAATGGTGTAGTCTTCGGGATTGGGCTTGATCTGCGAGTTGCCTGATCCGCGCTGATCGTAGAAGATGACTCGTGTCTCTTCAGCGAGGAAGTCGAATCCGTTCTTGAAACTCAGGCTCGAGTGACCAGGTCCGCCATGGACGAGGATGACGGGCGGCAAACCTTTGTCCCTGCCGAGATCGCGGTAGTACAAGTCATAGCCGTTGACGCGGATAGGAGTCGCACAGTCCACGCAGGGGCGATTTTGCGGCAGGACGCGGTTGTAGGCGTGGTATGCAAATGCCACGTAAATTGACAATACAGCGAGAATGGCAAGAACGGAGTAAAGGATAAACATGGTTGAAGGTTGAACCTTACAGGTTGAAGGTCTTAACTTTCAACGTTCAACCTGTAACCCGTAACGCGTTACGCTTCTTTCTTCGCTTCACCCTTCGTCACGGGCAAAATCGCAACGGTGGCAAGGACGAGGAAGACGAACATGATGAGCCAGACCCAGCGGTAGTCATTGCCCATGGCTTCAACGAGAGTCCCACCGAGGATGGGTCCGATGATGAAACCGAGAGTCACGGCGATTTGACGCAAGCCTGTGTAGGTTCCCATCAAGGTTTCGACGGGAGCGCTGTCAATAATCATGGCGACTTGGACGACGTTAGCAAGGGGCCAGGTCAAGCCGCAGATGAGCAAGCCCACGTTGAGCATGGTCGCGTCGGGGAACATGTAAATGACCAACGCGCCGACGGCATATCCCACCAAGCCGACGATTTGCGTATTCTTACGTCCGATTTTGTTGGAGAGCAAACCCGCAGGCACGGCAATAATCATGAAGGCAATCGCAGGAATGGCTACCAACATTGCCGCAGCGGACACTTCCATGCCAAGCGAGAAGACGCCGTAGGAACTGAGAAATGCCTGCATTTGAGCGAGGGCTATATAAGAAAGTAAATTACTCAGGAGCAAAAATCCCAAACTGCGGGCGTGTTCTTTGGGAAGTCCGCGTAAAAAGTTGACAATCCCTTTCAGGTTGAACGGCTCACCCGCCAATTCCTTTGCGCTGGCAAGTTCTTCGGGTTCCTTGACCCAAGCCCAAGTGAGGAGAAGGATGACGAGGGCAAGTCCAGCCGCAATCCAGAAGGGAAGCGGACCGTACACATCGTAAAGCGCCGCGCCGCCCAGAGCCGTCAGCACCACCAAAAATCCAGCAATCGCGCCAGCAATTCCGTTGGCGGTGGTGCGGTGTTCAGATGGCGTAATGTCAAACATCAACACATCCGCAATCGGGCGGACAATAGCAAACGCAATCAGTACAACCACCAGCGAGAGGATAAACGGAATCAACAGCCCTGTCAGTTGCCCTGTCTGCCCGTTGAGTTCGGGTTTAATCGCCATCGGGAGGAGCGGAATCACGACAAATGCCGCAATCGCCACTGGCACGCCAAATAGCACGAATGGCATACGGCGTCCCCACTTGGTGCGCAGGCTATCGCTCCACGCGCCGACAAGCGGACTGATGAACAAGCCTGCGATGTTATCGAAGACGAGGATGAAACCTGTTAGCGCGGGTCCAAGCCCGAAGCCGACGGTGGTGGCTCCTGCTTCGGTGAAGGCGGGGTTGCCTGCCTGCAAATAAACAGGGACGTAGGTGTTGTACAACTGCCAGATAACTTCCATCACGGCGGGCAGCGTCGCCGCAATGATGATGTTGCGCCAACTCAACTTGATGTGGGACATTTTCTCTTCTCCTGTTAGATTTTGAACAATCGTTCAAAAAATTGTTCTAACGTTAAAACAGAATACAGGAAAAAAAGTTACGAGTCAATAGGGAGTTTCAGGCAAACAAAAAGCCTGATCAACACCGGGTTTTGTCAGGCTTTCGAGATGTTTGTGGTGGGTTGGTTTGTTTTTCTTCCCAGTTCCTAAGTGAGGTGACAAATATTTCAAAGGATGATGAAAAAACGAGTTCCTGCCTTGTCACTTTCAGCGCGGATATGCCCGCCATGCAACTCAATGATCGATTTTGCGATCGCCAACCCCAGCCCGGATTCATTTCCACTTCGGGATTCATCGCCGCGATAGGAGCGCTCAAAGATATGAGGCAGGATCTCGGCTGGGATACCGCTGCCATTATCGATGACACTCACGCTCAGACTCCCATTGAGCTGCTTCGCTTCGAGACGAATTTCCCCGTCTGCGGCAGTGTACCGCAATGCATTGCTGACGAGGTTGCCGAGCACCTGTTCCATGCGGGAAGGGTCGAGATTGATCTCTGGCAGGTTGGGCTCGATTTCCACTTTCAAGTTGATTTGTTGTAGTTGCGCCTGATGACGATAGGCTTCCGCAACTCGTTCAAGCAATTCAGGGATGGATGTCGGTTCGAGGTGGAGTTTCAATTCGCCCGCATCGGCAAGTGACAATGTCCGCAGGTCTTCGACGAGATGCTGCAGGTGAGTTACTTCGGCTTGCATGATAGCAAAACGCTCTGGCGTAGGTTTAAGTTTGCCGTCTTGCAGTGACTCAAGATAACCGCTTAACACCGTCAACGGATTGCGCAGGTCGTGGGCGATGTCGGCAGTCATTTGCTTGCGTGAACGATTGGCGAGGGCAAGGTCGGCGCTCATTTGGTTGAAGGCTTGTGCCAGTTCGCCAAGTTCATCCCCCGAGCGGACGGGCACTTGCTGTTCGAGTTGTCCTTGCGCCATATTGCGAGTGGCGGTGGTCAGGTCACGTACGGGGCGGGTGAGTGAGCGAGCCAATAACAAGCCAAAGCCCAATGCAAACAACATTCCCACAATGCCTGCAAGCCAAAATCCGCGGTTGATTTGGTCTACATATTTCTGGTCGATCGGGTTGCGGACGAGCGGCTGCCCGGTGGAGATGACCGTGCCGAAAACTTCGCTGCCGCTTTCGATGGGGATGCCTTTATCCAGTGTGCCTTGCTTCACTTTTTCACCGACCACATAAGGCGCAGATGCAATGATCACTTTGCGATCCGTATCCACCAAAACAAAAGGCTGTGGCGGCGGGTTGACTTCGTTTAACGGTGGCAGGAGTTGCTGCTCACGCAAGTAGTTATCTATTCCATCCCAAGTGCGATTCGTAAGATAATAATTTTTTGCCGCCACTGCAAAATCATTTTGACGCTGAACTTCGAGATATTGATTGAACTGGTAGTTGATCAACCCCCATATCAACGTCACCGCCAGCCCAATGACGATCAGGCTGAGGAGCAGGAAGGCGAGGGTGAGTTTATGGGTGAGTTTCAAGTGTCAAGTTCCAGGTGTATCAAGTTTCAGGTGTCAGGTTAATTTTAATCAGAGGTAAATTTGTAACCGATACCAAAAACGGTGAGAATATATTGCGGGTTGGATGGGTCTTGTTCGATCTTGGTTCGCAGGTTGCGGATGTGGACATCAATCGTCCGTTCGACGCCTTCGAAGGTGGTGCCTTGCAGTTTGAACAGCAGGTCAGAGCGGGAGAAGACTTTGCCGGGGGCAGACATAAACACATAGAGCAGGTCAAATTCGGAGGGGGTGAGGGAAGCGGGTTCATTGTCCACGGTGACGGTGCGGGAATCTTTATCAAGGTGGATGCTGCCGATCTTTAGCGTATCCGGTTCGAGCGGGGTGCGAAACGCTCGGCGCAACACAGCATGGATGCGGGCGGTCAGTTCCTTCATTCCAAATGGCTTGGTGACATAATCATCCGCGCCGAGTTCGAGTCCCAGCACTTTATCCGTTTCATCGAGTTTCGCGGTGAGCAAGATGATGGGCGTTTCGCTTTCTTTGCGATAGGCTTTGATGAAGTCGTAGCCGCTCATCTCGGGCATCATGATGTCGAGCAGAATGAGGTCGGGTTTTTCGGCACGGGCGGCGTAGAGGGCTTCACGTCCGTTGGCGGCGATGACGACGCGGAAATTTTCGGCTTCGAGATAGTCGCGCACGAGGTTGCGGATGTTGGCTTTGTCGTCGGCGACGAGGATGGTTTTCATGTGCCCATGATAGCAGAAAGATGTTCAGAAGTTGTTAAGAACAAAATGCTGTTAGTCGCGAGTCAGCAAAAAGACCTATAATGAGACACCCCGTTGTAAAAAGGAATCTCATGAAATCAATCTTCGATATTCTACTGCCCGCCCAAATAGACAACACAATTCGCGGAACAAAAATTCCCTTCTATATCTTTACCCTATACGCGATCGTCAGCACTGTGCGCAGCTGCATTCATTTACTCTCGTCCGATGGCGGCGCAGGGACGATTGCTGGAATGGATCTGTCTGTGGCAGGCGCGGATGGGATCATCTTCGCCTTCGCGTTGTGGGGTAGTTCGCAATTACTATTTGCCATGATTCAACTGCTCGCGGTCATTCGCTACCGCTCACTGATCCCGTTCATGTGGCTGATGCTTGCGCTGGAAATTCTTCTACGAGAACTCGTTGGCAAGATGAAACCTGTCACTTTTGCTCACACCCCGCCCGGCGCGATCGGTAATCAGATTATCCTGCCGTTGGCTGTGGTGATGGTGGTCTGGTCACTGTGGAGCGGTAGCAAAAAGACTGAGACAACCAGATAGGGCATTCAATTGTTAGCTTCAGAATAGGTTACGCACGAAGCGAGACCTATTTAATTGTATAACTAAAATCCACCTGCCCGTTCTGTTGAGCGGGCTTTTCTTCTATATAAGAGCGGATATAATCCACGATCACCTGTTCAGGGCTGACGGTGACGCGCATATGCCCTGGTCCGCCGAGGATGGTGCCGTTGACATAACCATAATCCGCAGCGCTGTCAGTGCTGTTCGGACGGGCAGAGCCAGGTTGGGGGATTTCCTGATAGATGATGCCATCCAGTTCTTGCTGAACGAAGAGATGATCATGCCCGTGGAAGACGGCAGTGACGTTATTGGACACTAGCAATTGGTGAATGGGAACGCCCCAGCCTGGGCGATTTTGCTCAAAGCCATAGGAACCATCAGGGTTGAGCCCGCCCCATTCGTGGTAGGGAGCAACTTCCACGCCGCCGCGCCCGTCTTTTTCCAACCCGCCGATGAGTTGATGAATGAAGACGAACTTCCATTTGGCATTGCTGCTTTCAAGCGTGCGCTTGAGCCATTGATATTGTTCTTCACCAAGAGTTGGGTTCCATAAATTTTCTGTGTTGCCTTTGGTGGGTGGCGTGTACCAGTATGGGTCGAGGACGATGAAGAGCGCGTCGCCCCATGTGAAGGCGTAGTAGTTTTGCAGATCACCAACTGCCGGATGCGGGGTGACATTGCCCGTGTAGAAATCATTGGGCACAGGGTTGGGAAAATATTGAGTCCGCAGTTGCGCCGACCAGACGGACATCTCTTCGCCGTTCTTTCCACGTGGTGCGCCTTCGCCATCGTGATTACCCAGCACAAGAAAGAGCGGAGCCGTATCCGCGAGTTGACCGAGGAAGTAACGCTGGGCAAGGTATTGCGGAAAAGCGTCGGTGTAGGGTTTGTATTTGTCGGTCATGAAGGTGTCGCCCATGTCCATGACGAAGTCGGGATGATCGGCGCGTTGGTTGGCGAGGGTTTGGAGATAAACGTCGGCGCTGGTGTTCGAGTCGAGATGCGAGTCCGCTTGGATGGTGAAGGTGAAGGTTGAGCCAGCAGGGCGGGCAGTGTGGAAGACGTGTTGCTCGCCATCATTGATCGAGTAAAAGTGTGACGTGTCAGGTGTCAGATTGCTAAGAATGACTTCTTGTGGAAAATCGGCTTGCAAAGTTACCGATATGGTTTGAGGGGTGGAATTTTCTGCTCCATATGCGATAGTGAGCGTTTGTGTGGTGGCAGAGAGCAATGAGAGTGTGATGGAATTGGATGTAGGACGCCCAAGAATCGCGCTGTATGCATGGGTAGGAATCTCGAAGTTGAGCGATTGAGACGCATCACTGCCTTGACCTTGGGACGGATTCTGCCCCTGTGGAGGCTTCTGCTCTTCGACAGTGCTCGGGGAAATTGTGGGTGAGGCTGTTGGAAGAATCGGCGAGGAAGTCGGAGTCGGCTTGATGGATGGAGTAGGATCAGGCTGAGGTTGAGGCGCACAACTGCTGAGGAGCAGGGTCAGGACCAGTAGGAGAGCCGGTTTGAGAGGGAGAGTCTGCATGAGATG
>JAGNWT010000011.1:0-50085 GCA_017985935.1 Anaerolineales bacterium
TGTATTCGCGCGAGACGGGGCGCAGGTCTTCATAACGGGCATTCTGATAATTTCCGTCATCTTCCTGCATCCAGCCGATCTCGTCGTAGAACTCGCGTACTTTTTGTTTGGTTTCGTTTGTCATATTTTATTTTTTACCACAAAGGGTCACGATGTCACACGAAGGGGTTTTCTTTGTGACCCTTTGTGATCCTTCGTGGTTAATTCTTCCAGGTAAACGGCTCACCCACCAGAAAGTCAAAGGTGTCCTTGAACTGCGCCTTGCCTTCTTCGCTCAACACACTTTCGAGTGGATGCTCGGCAAGGTCGTCCCAGAAGTTCATCAAACGCCAGGGGAAGGGACGCGGGTACTCGAAGAAAAATCGGTAGGCATAATTCCACGCGAACTCGATCTGCTTTTCGGTCATTTGATGAGCGGGGATGTCGCTCAAAACTTTTTCAAGGGTGGCGTAGTATTCTTCCCATGTATTGGGGTCAATGGTGATTCCGCGTCCACGGTAATGGGTCCGACCGCAAGAGATGACGGGGCGTCCGTTCATCGTGGTTTCAAGCCCGACCGTGGTGGTGTACGCCAGCCCGACATCCGCGATCTCGATCAGGTCATACGTGTTGACCTTGTCCAATGCGCCGATCACATGGATGTGGCTGGGGAGTTCGGGCAAAGCATCCTTCACGACCGTTCCCATCGACTTGGCTTGCGGCACCAACTTCTCGCCAGGATGCACGCGGATGACCAACTGCACATCCGTCCTCTTGGCAAAATATTGAACGGTCTTCGTGATCCACTCGGTCATGGATGAAGCGAAGATGTCCCGCCCGAGAGTGAGGCTGTCACCGAGCACATTCGCGGCGAGCATCACCACTGGGCGGTCATCGAGGTTGAGCATTTTGCGGGTCTCTGCCGCGCCTTGCGAAGAGACATACTGCCAGAGGCGTTTTGATTTGCCCCACACACGAGCGCCGCGGCGGGCATTTTCAAGGTCTGCTACGCGCTCGAACATTTCATCGGTCATTGGCTGTGAACAGCGCGCATCCACGAGATAATCCGTTTCTTGCTGCATGATGGAGGAATTTTGCGCCAGCCAGATCTGTTCGCGCTGATCGTTGAATTCGTAGGTGACCGCATCAATGCCGAGGTGGCGCGCCACACGGAAGACAATTCCCATTTCGAGGATCAAGCCGTTGGGAATCAAAACCACATCGGGCTTTTCCGTCTGCATGAATTGAAGCGCGGCTTTGGCGGCAAAGGTGTTGCGCTCGATACGCAGGTCATAGAGCGCGCGGTCGCCTGCATCGTTCATGTCCACTTCTTCGCGCATCAGGGTGTATTGCACATCCCAAAGAGAAACCTCTTTGATATCCGCCAGGATCTTCTCTGGCAGGTCATCATGCTTCACTGCGCGCAGCGTGCCATGCGAAACCCGCGCAGAAGATTGCATATCCAACATCGAAACGTGCTTCACCAACGGCGACAACACCGCAAGAGAATCATGCGTGTGCAGCACACGCTGACGCTGGGTGAACTTATCCTTTTCCTTGTGCCACTCGGAATAAGGCAGGGTCAACAATGTGACATCGTGCCCCAAGCCCGCCAGCACCAAACCAAGATAGGCAGATTGCTCGATCCAATAGTGCAGGGTGGCAAAGAACAAAACTTTTTTGCCGCGAGGCGCCTTCTCAGCGAACGGTTTGACCACTTCCACCGCCGCGGGCAGCGACTTTTCCAAACGCCCAAGGTTGTAGTGATCTTTGCGCGGACGATTCTTCGACCGAAGCATCCAGTCAATTTCGGCAGTGAAGGGCAGGTCGCCCAGAAGGTTGCGGAGGGTGTTTGTCATAGGGTTTCAGGTTGAAGGTTTCAGGTTGAAGGTTTTAACTTGCAACCTGAAACTTTCTAACTAATTTTTTCGATCTTCCAATTCAATCGCGGACGGACAGGTCCCACGCGCGGCTCCGCCCATTGCGTGCCAGGCGCGCCAGAAATATCCACGTTGAACGCCAGCGCATTTTCATCCATGAAGTAGCGGCGCACACCGAACGAACTCGCGTTCACGCCCACAGTATAGCGACCTTCATTGAAAATATCGGCGGGCAATTCCGCGCGGCTGATGTAATGACCCGCATTGCGCGAGTCGAAATTTTCATAGAGTTCGGGGCTGTCGGTGTCGAAGGAGGTGAAAACATATTCGCCGCGCATTGTGCTGACGTAAAGTCCCACCCGCAGACCTGTGACAGGCGCGCCGAGCTTGTACTCGAACTCGACCGTGACTGGCTCGGTGGAGCGGATCGTATCGACGACCTTCCCGCTTCTTTCTTTAATCTTCAAGCTGATCGGCGTAAAAGGCATTGCCGCCGCTGGGACATCTTCCGCGCCCCAGGTGCGCTCGCCCGCCTGCGATTGCCCCGATGACAAATAATAGTCCACGGCTTCCTGGGTCGGTCCACGCATGATGAGCTGACCTTTATTCAGCACGATCGCTTCCTGCGTCAGACGAAGGATCGCGGACATGTTGTGGCTGACGAACAAGACCGTGCGTCCCTGCTGGGCAACGTCACCCATCTTGCCGAGACACTTCTTCTGGAATTCGGCGTCACCCACCGCGAGCACTTCATCCACGACGAGGATCTCAGGCTCAAGATGCGCAGCCACCGCGAACGCAAGCCGCAAATACATGCCCGAAGAATAGCGTTTGACAGGGGTGTCAATGTACTGCGTCACTTCGGAGAATTCCACGATCTCATCGAACTTTGAATCGATTTCAGAGCGGCGCATCCCGAGGATGGCACCGTTCATGTAGATGTTCTCACGCCCCGTCAACTCGGGATGAAAGCCCGTGCCCACTTCAAGCAGCGAGCCAACCCGTCCGCGCACAGATACGGTGCCCGTGGTCGGTTCTGTCACTCGGGAGAGGATCTTCAACAGCGTGGACTTGCCCGCGCCGTTGCGCCCCACAATGCCGAGCACCTTGCCTTCTTCGAGGTCAAAGGAGACATCCTTCAACGCCCAGACAAAGTTCTGGTTCAGGCGGCGGTCTGACCTGCCGATCATCGCCTTCGCCAGACGAATGGGCGCAGAGACCGTATCCACGATCACATCACGGAGCATGTTATAGCGGAATTTCGTCTCCGCTGCTCCGATCTTGTATTGCTTGCCAATGTTTTTTACGCTGATTGCTGTTGTCATAGGTGGTATCAGGGTTCAGGTTTCAAGTATCAGGTTATTTTGTGAGCGAGCGTTTGAAACCGCCAACAAGCGCTTTGGTTTTCCGTGCTTGCTCATAATGTATATCAAACTCATTTTGGTCAATGTATTCCACATCCAAAGCTGCATAGAGCATGGATTGCACTTCAACAGCCGAGCGGCGGGCAATCCCTAGAAAACGGGAAAATTCGATTTTAGATTCACAATCAAAACCCTCTGCAATATTATTCATCACAGAAACGGACGCGCGCCTTATTTGATCTCGCATTCCAAAATCTTTAGAAAACTTGTCTTTATTTGTAAGCTGATAAACCATCTTTACCAGTGTTCGTGCTTCCTGCCAGGCTTGAATATCTTCAAATTTCTGGATCATTGCCATGATATTCTCCATTACTCAGGCGGCTTGACACGTGACACCTGAAACCTGGCACTTTATATCGTATCCGCAAAGGTCTTTTCCATGCTTCTAAAATAGAAGAGACCTGAGATAAAGATCAAAACCGAAATTCCAACCGAAACCCACAGGGAGAGATCGGGACCATTGCCTGTGCCGAGCAATGCCCAGCGGAAGCCGTTGACTACGCCCGCCATCGGGTTGAGGGAATACACGACCTGCCATTTTTCAGAAATGACGGAGGCAGAATATGCCACGGGTGTGGCAAACAGCCAAAACTGAGTCAGGAACGGCAGCGCCTGGTTCACATCCCGATACTGGACGTTGATCGCTGACAGCCAGAGAGCAACCCCGAGCGCAGTCACAATCGCCAGCAGGAGAAAGAGTGGAAGGGTCCAGATCAAATTCCAGGCGGGGGTGACATCGTAATAGAACATCAGCCCCACGAGGATGAAGAACGCGATGACAAAATCCACCAAGCCCGCAAAGACCGAAGACATCGGCAGGATCAGGCGCGGGAAGTAGATCTTCGTCACCATGTTGTTGTGTGCCACCAGCGAACGGCTGCCCTGATTGAGAGCGGTCACGAACAGACCCCACGGCAGCAGCGCGGCAAAAGCAAAGACGGGATAGGGAATTCCTTCGGTGGGAAGTTTGGCGACCCTGCCAAAGAGGAAGGAGAAGACCAGCATGGTCATGACGGGTTGAATGACAGCCCATGCCATGCCGAGCAGGGTTTGTTTGTATTTCACTTTCACATCGCGCCAGACCATGAAGAAGATCAATTCACGGTAGATCCACAGGTCGCGCAGATTCAGCGCCGCGAGTCCCTTGGACGGCTTGATGTAAATGGTATGAGGTTCGTGCTTGGTGAGTTCGGTCATAGGGTTGATGGTTGAAGGTTACAAGTTGAAAGTAAAACCAACTTTCAACTTGTAACCCGCAACTTATTTAATTTTGTCTCGGTTCGCCTTGAACCACTCAATGGTGCGGCGCATGCCTTCTTCAAACGAGACTTGCGCGCTCCAGCCAAAGAGTTCCTTGGCACGAGTCACATCGAGTCCGCGGCGGGGCTGACCGTTGGGCTTGTCTGTCTGCCAGACGATATTGCCCTGAAAGTCTGTAAGCTTGGCAACCATCTCGGTCAGGTCTTTGATGGAGATCTCGTAACCAGAGCCGAGGTTGACGGGCAGGTCGCCGTTGTATTTTTCAGCGGCGGTCACAATGCCATCGGCAGCATCTTCAACATACAAAAATTCGCGGGTGGGAGAGCCATCGCCCCAGGCGGGTAATTCCTTGTCACCGCGCTCGCCCGCTTCCACAGCCTTGCGGATAAGGGCAGGGATGACATGCGAAGTGGCAAGGTTGAAATTATCGCGCGGACCATACAGATTCACAGGCAAAAGGAAAATGGCGTTGAAGCCGTACTGCTGGCGATATGCCTGCGCCTGCACGAGCATCATCTTCTTGGCGAGACCGTAGGGAGCATTCGTCTCTTCGGGATAACCGATCCACAGGTCATCTTCCTTGAACGGGACAGGTGTGAACTTGGGGTAGGCACACACAGTTCCGATCGCCACGAATTTACCGATGCCATTCTTGTACGCCTGGTGCATCAGTTCCACACCCATCATCAGGTTATCGTAGAAAAAGTCCGCGGGATGTTCGCGGTTCGCGCCGATGCCGCCCACATTGGCAGCCAGGTGAATGACGACCACGTTCTTCGGGTCAACACCCGCAAGCGTGTCTGAATACAGACGCTTGATGTCGTTCGGGTCAACGAGGTTGTAATTCTCGATGCGCGGAATGAAAATATCGGTCGCACCGCGCTGTTTCAGCTTTTCAATGACGAACGAGCCCAAAAAGCCCGCTCCGCCAGTGACGATCACTTTTTTGTTTTGCCAGAAATTCTCTGCCATGTTTATCTCCATTTATTGAACAATGAATTGAGCATTGCGATAACGGTCATCAGAAGGATTACGGATCAAACCAGACTTCAAAGCAAACAGCACTTCTCGCACGCCATCGTCCACATTCAAAGTCGTATCAAACCCGAGCACACGTTTGATCTTTTCAAAAGAGACCGTGATGTCGCGCATATCGCCGCCGAAGGTCAGGTCTTTGTATTCAACAGATGTTTCAGGCATACGTTTGAGCACTAACTGAACAATATCGTTCTTGGAATAATTTCCATTTTCGGCGCCAAGGTTGAACACCTGTCCGCGAACCTTTGTCACTTCCGCCTCGATCCCCATGATCACGCCGCGCACCACGTCACGGATGTGAACGAACGAGCGTGAGTATCCGCGCTGATAAATGATCAACTGGCGCTTTGTATATGCTTCAAGCACGAACTGATTGACGATCAAATCAAAACGAGTCCGCGGCGAGACCCCGTACAAGGTCGCAAAGCGAAATAACAAAGGCGCACATGCCGCATCTTTTTGCGAAAACAAAAATTCTTCACTGGCGATCTTTGTTTCAGCATACAGAGATTGGGGATTGAGCGGAGATTCCTCGGTGACAGGCTTGCCGTCTTCGGATAAGCCATAATTGCTATATGTGGATGCGAACACGAATCTTTCCACGCCCAGGTCTGACGCCTGTCCAAAGACAGTCTTTGTGGCTTCAACGTTGTACCGCCACGCCACCTGCTTCCCAACCGCTTGACAGGCGGGAAAGCCAACGATCGCAGCCAAATGGATCACCGTGTCTGGTTTTTGCCAACCACCCCTGAGCGCATCCCGTACCGCGCGCGGCTCGGTCACATCCGTTTTGACAAAGTGAAAGTTAGGGTGCGAGAGAAACGGGACAATACTCTCGCCGCCGAATAGCAAGCTATCGAGGATGGTGACCCTGTAATTTTGGCGGAGCAGTTCCGAGGTCAGGATGGACCCGATGTATCCCGCCCCACCCGTGATCAAAATATGTCGTTCGGTCATTCCAAACCTTCCAGTCTGATCTTGTATCCATCCAAAATAAGCACAGGAGCTGATTTATCGTTGACAACAGAAATGCCTTGTTCGAGGCAGGTGAGCTTGCAGATATCCGCCACATCGCCTGAGCCAACGATGCGCACGCGGTCGTACCCAGCGTGCCGAATCTTCGTCACATGGTCTTTTACTTTTTGGCGGGTGCGGCGATAGACAGAAAAAGATCGTTCAACATAATCCACAGCCAGGCGGGCGCGAAGGGCAATTCCTTCAGGGGTGATGATGTAGCGCAGTTTCTTGCGCTCGGCGCGCGAAACCTTAACAGCGCCTTTGGCAATAAGCCGCTTTAAATGCCAGTTGACCGTGCCCACCGCCACGCCCAATTGTGTGGCAAGCGTGGATTGGTTGACATCGGGATCGCTCTCGATCTGTTCGAGCAGGGTTAGTTCTCGGAGTTCTTCGTTTGTTGATTCAACATTCATGATTTATAATTCCAAAATTCAGTCACTGAATTATAACCTAGAATCAAATGTCCCGCAGGCTTGAATATAGCTTGGGAATCGGGTTATTTCAAAATCAAAACACCACAGGTAAAATCACCCCGCTATGAAAAAAACACAACTCTTCGATGAAGCCGGCATGGAATATCAAAAGACCCGCATCGCCCACTGGGATCAAGTTGCCAGGAAACGTGATAGTTGGGCCGGGCTGGGACGCTGGTACCACCGTCGCCTGATCCAGATCTATAAATATCTGGTCAACCCCAATCAGCGCGTCCTTGAGATCGGGTGCGGTATGGGCAGCCTGATCGCGCAGTTGCAGCCATCACACGGCGTTGGCGTGGACTTCTCGCCCGAGATGATCGCCCGCGCCAAAGTACGCCACCCTGAGATCGAATATCACCAGCTTGACGCGCACGATCTTTCCAATCTTAGCGGCACGTTCGATGTGATCATCTTCTCGGACTCGGTCAACGATCTATGGGATGTGCAGCGCGCGCTTGAGCAGGTGAAAAGATTCTGCACACCACACACGCGTCTCATCCTCAATTTTTACAGCCACCTCTGGCAACTGCCGTTGACCACGGCGCAGAGCCTCAATCTCGCCGCGCCCATGCTAAACCAAAACTGGCTCACTCCTGAGGATGTGGACAACATGCTGCGCCTCGCAGGCTTTGACAGCATCCGCACCACGCGTGAGGTTCTTTGGCCATTACCCCTTGGCGGGCTCGCCGACCGCTACCTTGTCAAATTATGGCCGTTCCGCGATTTCGCACTCTCCAATTTTGTGATCGCCCGTCCCGCCGCCACACCCGCCAAGAATCCGAGCGTCTCTGTCATTGTGGCAGCACGCAATGAAGCGGGTAATATCAAAAATATTTTCGAGCGGCTGCCAAAGATGGGACCAATGACCGAGCTCATTTTTGTTGAAGGTCACTCGCGCGACAATACCTTCCAAACGATCCAGGATGAAATCCCCCTTCACCCTTCAACCCCGAGCCTGCTCTTCCAACAAACAGGCATTGGAAAAGCGGACGCAGTTCGACTGGGATTTGATAAAGCTTCTGGCGATATCCTGATGATCCTGGACGCCGATCTTACTGTCCCGCCGGAAGACCTGCCGCGATTCTATGAAGCCATTGCAACCGGCAAAGGTGAATTCATCAACGGCGTGCGTTTGGTCTATCCAATGGAAAAGGAAGCCATGCGCACCTTGAACTTCATTGGTAACAAGTTTTTCAGCATGGCATTCTCATGGCTGTTAGGGCAGCCCATAAAAGACACCTTGTGCGGTACTAAGGTGATGTGGCGAGAAGACTATGAAAAGATCGCCGCGAACCGTTCCTATTTTGGTGATTTCGACCCATTCGGTGATTTCGACCTGATCTTTGGGGCGGCAAAACTCAACCGCAAGATCATTGACCTGCCCATCCGCTATCGTGACCGCACCTATGGAACCACTAATATCTCACGTTGGAAGCACGGCATCCTGCTATTTCGAATGGTGGCGTTCGCCGCAAGAAGAATCAAATTTGTTTAGTTATTCCCCGCATATAAAAAGGGACTGTCTTTTCAAGACAGTCCCTTTTTATATGGTGCTCTATTTGCAGGCAGAGATATTAAGCAGCCTGCGGAAGTCTTTGCGATAATCGTCTGGTGCGCGAATCCCCCGCACTTCATCCACAACCTTCACGCAGGGACTTTGAAGCGCATCCTGAGATTCTTCACCCCACCACTCCCAATCTTCGATCCCAAAGTACACATAATCATAACCGGCCGCCTGCAACTCATAAGGATCAGGCGTATTGCCCAACTCCACCCATTCGGGGTAAGGAATATATAAGGTCTCACTCGAATCAGAGAAGCGCCCAAACACAGTCACCGCCCGATGCGGAAACAAGTCAAAGACCTGCGCATCCGGCTCCAGTTGATTCCAATATTGTTTGGAAATTTGGGCGTCCAACTCATGGATGAAGAACGGCAGGGTTGGCTTTTGCGCAGCAATGAGCTCAATGCCAAAGGTAAAGAAACCTCCGAAGAGCGAGATCAGCCCGAGGGTAAAAGCGACCGCTCTCCATGATTCAGATCGTCTTCTTAGCCAGTTCCATGTCAGCGGAACGGCGTACAAGGTGGCAGGGAATAGAATATTTGCAAGCAGGCGGCTATTGGCGCTGATTCCTGCGGTCCCATCGTATTGGACAAATAACACAATGAAGCCAGTCGCCGCGCCCGCGATCAACAAGGCTTCCCACCACTTTTGCGTACGCACCATTTTCCAACCCCATGCATATAACAATGGCAGAATCAGCAAATTAGGACCCAACTCAAACACAGCGGCGATCAACTGCGCGGGGTTGGCAAGTGACAGCGTGCCAAGGTGGGCAGAGATGACGGTTGGAGGGAATGCGAAAAGCACACCAAAAGTATGATAACCCTCGCGCGCGCCGCCCGATAAACCAGAGAGGATGTCACGCACCAACACGGTCAATACGCCGCCTTGAAAGAGTGCAATGACCGAAGCCAACCCAATAATGACGATCCAGCGCACCGCGCTCTGGGGAATCTGGCGTGTGCGGCGGGCAAGCAAATACACAAGGATGGCAAAGACCAGGTTCGGCGCGAGAGTAAGAAAGCCAAACTCACTGACCAAAGCCGAAGCCGCCAGCAATATCGCGAGGATCAAACCTTGCGGAACATTCCTGGTGCGACGATACAACATCAGAACCAGCATTACAGACAGCGCGCCAAGCATGCCGGTGCCGTTGTGAGACATGATGCTCGGGCTGGTAAGCCCGTTGGCGAAGGCGAACGGAAACTCAATGGGTCCGCTGCCTTCGATCTGCCAGACGTTCGTCAATGCAGCAGAAAGGGTTTCACCCGAGATCTTTCCGGAGCCGATCAAGGCAACCTGCCCTGAGATCCATTCCACAACCGACGGCGGGAGGATGAGCAGCAACCAACGCGCACCGGAAGAGAACGCCATGAACATGCCGCCTAATATCCCGGCCAGATGACTGCGAGCCATGCGGCGCGTCCACAGGTAGGTAAGCATGATCATCGGTCCGAATGCAACAGCACGCGCCACATCCATCGCTGTCCACGGGAAGAGTTCACCCAGCAGCATTAATTGTGAGCCGAGCAAAACCAACAGGTAGTGATACCCAAAGATAACTTTGGAGTCGAATGGAAAGTGCGGGGGGATGTCACCCACTGCAAGCATGGATGCGAGAGGCAGGTTTTGACGGTCATCGAAGATGTTGAGCCCGAACCCGATCATGGAGAATAGATACACGATCAAGACTAGCGACACCAACTGTCCCCATGAAATATGAAAAACTTTCCCGCCATCCTTCCGCAGGCGGGGCAAGGCAAAGAAGATGCCAACCATAAGGGTCGCAATCGCGCCCAACCATGAAGCCGTCAAAATCGGTATGACATGCGCAAGCAGGTTGGAAACCCAAAGTTCAAAGACCAATCCGAGCGAGAGTCCGGCCATCATCTGCTCGCGGCGCGGAATGCCAAAGCCGATCACGACCAGCCAGCCGCCAACAGCCCAAATGAATGCCCAGGCGAATAAGGGGAGTATGTCAAGTAGTTGAGAAAGCATGGAACTTAGTCTCTGCCTTTAGTGTTTTGGTTGGGAAACGATAACGCGAATCAACTCAACCGAGTCATCTTCAAGACGACCGCTGAGAAATTCAGGCAGGATCTGCGGGCGCGCTTTTTGAAGCTCAGGCTCATTGCGCTGAAGCACAGTGATATCCACCTGACCGAAGGATTCGTTGAAGGCACGGCGATAGTCCCAAAGACGGTAACGATTATGGTTGCTGGAGGGGTTGAGCCAGCCATACCAAACCCGCCTGGAGAATTTGAGCATCTCAAACGGGTATTTGAAGAAGTGATCGCGCAGGTCTACGAAGTGGATGTGCAAGCCGTCGGGTTTTGTGAGCGCAGCGAGCGCACGCGTGATGCCTTCCACATCATCCAGGTGTTCATACACTGAGTTACTGATGATCAAGTCTACGGGTGGGAGATGCAACCCTGAAGACACCGCGCCATCGGCAGGCTTCACATCGCGGATGTCCGCTTCCAAAAGGGTGATGCGTGCATTTCGAGGCCGCACCAACTTTCCTTTAAGGAGAAGATGCGCATCATAGCGGGGCAGAAGCGCCTGATTGTGAGCGTCATCTGGCGGGGCATATTTCTCGCATAGCACAACCTCCTCCGCGCCAGATTCCAACAGACCCACGCCAATGTCAAAACGTCCGCCGTAGCCAAAGACCATCACCCGTTTGCCTTTGAGGTTTTTGCCGTGATCAGCAAGAATATCTACATATCGCTGCACAGCCGATTGAGGGTCGCTGGTTTCCAGCCCGGGCTGAATGACGAGGGAACGAAGCAGCAGAAAACGCACGATGCGTTCAGGGAGAAAGTGACGGATCACGCGGGGGATGAGATAAGAAAGATTCAAGAGGCACCTATTGCAAATATTTTTCGCAGTCTACAGGTTCCTGACGCGGAACAAGGAGCTGCACGCCAACTGGTCTATCGGTCATAAGGGGTTCGTAAAAACACAGAGTGGGCGCGGAAACCCAGACCACCCACAGGTCGTTCTCTTCCGAGAAGATGCCTGAGTCTTTCAACTCTGCCCGAAGTGGTTCTGTAACGATCAACGAAAAACGCCGATCGGCAAGATCTTGATAATAAGGGCGGAAGTAGGTCTGGTTGGACGCCATCGCCTGATCCATCATGTATTTCTTTTCATACTCAGGCACAAAGGGGATGTTCGGCATGTATCCGAAGGTCAGCAGTTGGCGTTGATCCATGAACAGTACTTCGCCCTGCTTCGAGGCTTCGTCCACCGCAGTGCGGATCTGCGAAAGAGCCATATCGGTCTGTTCGCGCGAGGGCAGGTCAAGCCATTGATGGCTGGCCGCTCCCGGATGAAACGGGCTGAATTGATAGGCGGGCAAAAGCAGGAGGTAACACAGCATGGCAAGCACCCACGCAGGCAGACGAGTCACATCTTGAATCTTTGACACGGTCGAGTCCGCGCCTTGCGCCTGCGAAGCCAACCCAAGCATCGCCACCATAATGAGTGTTCCGATGTACATATCCAGATTATGCAGATCGCCGCCGCCGCCGATCTTGGTGCTGACCACCAAACCCACGCCGAAGAATCCGATCAATGCTCCCCAAATGGCAAGCATTTGAAACGCATCAAACTTCCATTGGCGGGAGATCATTTTATACAACAGCACTGCAACCACTGGCCCGGTCGTGAGCAGAACGAGCAGCACAATGCCGGGTCCCAGGGTCTGATTGGGAAGCAGACGGTACCAAAGCAAGGGCTGCTGGGCGGTGGTACTTTCACCAGCCGCGTAACCAAAAAAGTTCCCGATATTCAACAAGAAGCCGGGCGCCGCTCCAAGCGCGGCCATCAAGACGGTGGGAAGCAGTCTCTTGAACCAGTTCCCTTCGCGCTTTGGATAGAACAGGAACAGGTCAGCCAATGCGCCCCACGCGCCGGGTGCGAAGACCCATGTCCAACGGCTGATGCCCGCATACAAACTCGCAGCAACCAGCGAACCTCCCCGCACATAAGGTGACGGATGGAATACGAAGAACGCAACCATGATCGTCATCACCATGAAGGGCGGGTGCAAAGGCGCGAGCAAAATAAAAAAGATCGACACCCAAAGGAAAGTAATATGCCTTAAGGCAGAAGAGGTCAGCTTCGCGGTCAGAGCCCAAGCAAGAACGATGGAGGGCAAGGTCAGCAAGGTAACATTCCACAAACGATGTGCCCAAATGGGCAATCCTGTCCAAAGGAAAAGTACGCCCCACAATCCGTACCGTCCCGGTGATGCGTATGGATTTTGGATCTGTCCCGCGTAGTTATACAGGTCTTGCCCAAAGATCAGCGAATAATCATAGAGGCGATTTCCCTCCGACCAATAAAGCCCGAAAGGGTCGTCCACAACAAGCAGGAGCGAGCGTGTAACAACCGACACCAGCACGATCCACCCGGTGGATATAACCATCGATTCAAGCGTGACCAGGCGGTCTGATCCTGTATAAAAGAAATATGCAGCCGCCCAAAGAGCGATCAGAAAAACGGCAAAGCGAAAGTTTGGATACAAAATATATCCGCCCGCGCCGATGATATAGCGATAGATGAACGGCAGCAAAACCGCCAGCACAAAGGCGAATGTTTGCCAGCGAGCAAGCTTCCGCCGCCACGCCAGAAGCCAGCCGCGGACATTATCTCCTGCGGGCAAATAAAGGAAAGCGATGAGAAGCAAGAGGAAGAGCGCTCCTGCGACAATGGATCCGCGTGAAACCAAAGCGACCGGGTAAATGATCCGCGCTTCTTGAACCAGGCGAGGATAAAGGAAGAAAGCAAAGGCTAGTGCGAGATCTCCCCAGCCAAAGGGCTGATCCTGCTCGGGGGAAAAGAACCAGCCTAAAAGTCGGGCAAGACCGGCAGCCACAAGGAACTGAGTCCACGGGAAGGTGAGTACCGTCTGCCAGGGCGAGAACAGATATACCCAGGCGAAGAATCCGATCCATAGAACAGCAATAAGCCAGCGGGCGGGGTTCATTTTTTTTGCGAGCGACCGAAGAAGGGCGGGCTTCCACAAGCTGAAGTACAGGGTTGCCAGGCTGATCAACACAAACAGGATACAGGCAATGATGGCAGCGCTTCCAGACGGCGTGAGCAATTTATCCCATGCCGGTTCGGCTGACAAAAAGTCGCTGACTTCAGAATAGGCTAGCAGCATCCCTGCCACAAGCCCAATGGTAAACAATTGGTTGTTTCTTCTCGTAAATTTATTTTCGTTTTGCATGCGAGCTCTTCAAAAGGAAACTTTGGGTTGAATGATGACTTTGCCTATTTATGGGCAGGTATATGAAAGAATAGCAACGGCATTGGCTGCCCTGTATGGGCTGCCATATTTACAATTTACCACTTCTGTGGCTAAAGCCTGCCGCCAACTTGTAGTAGAAAGGCGAAGCAGAAAATCCATTTTTCCGATCAGGCTGCCGGAAAAGAGATCACGATCCAGATCAGAGTTATAACCGAAAGAAAATACGAGTGCTCCAACATTTTGAACACGAATTTTTTGAAGCAGTCCTAACATAATGAAAAAATAAAGGAGGAAAAATAAAAAAAATATCTTTCCAACTCCAGCATCAAGATGGGCAAGATGTCATATGCTGCTATTTGTTTCATGTCGCACGGCCTTCGTTCAAAAACTAGCGAACCAATCAGGGGGCAGAAGATATGCTGTGTTTGGTAAAATGAATTCACCCATGAAATCATTAAGGATCGGAATATCCGCCCGCGGATTGAACTCTTTTGTCAGCGGACCCAGTGAATACATCGCCGGACTTACCGGCGAGATGGTGCGTCAGACCGCAAACAGACACAAACTGTTCATTTACTACAACACGCCCCGGCTTCTGGGCAGATTCGCAAAAGCTACAGAGCGAGTCGTGCCGGGCAACAACGCTTTCCTTTGGGACCATTTTCTTTTGCCCATAGCCCTGCTGCGAGACCAGCTTGATCTGGTGATCTATCCCAAAGGAACGATCCCTTTTTGGAGTCCAACTAAAAACGCGACCATCATGCTCGACCTGGGATATTTCTACCCGGCGTTGAACGCCTACAAGCCAGCCACGACATTATACACGCGCACAGCAATGAAATATGCAGCCCTGCGTTCGAAGGTACTGTTTACGATATCAGAATACACCCGGCAGGATACCATCCGTATTTTGAAGGCAGACCCCAATCAGGTATATAACATTTACGGAGCGACCTCTGGCCGCTACCGAAGAGTGGATGACCCCTTCAGGCTGGAAGAAGTCCGAAGAAAATATGATCTACCCGAATTCTTCATGTTTTACCCAACCAACATCTCGCCGCGAAAAAATTTTCAACGCCTGCTTTCTGCTTTTGAAAAAGTCATGGATCAGATCCCCCACCATCTGTACTTTACCGGTCAATTGGGATGGAACACTAAGGGCATGGAAAAGCAATTGGAGCGGATGTCTGCCCGGGTTCACAAAATGGGAGAATTCCCAGCCGAGGATATGGCTGCGATCTATTCGCTGGCTCAGTTCACGGTGTACCCATCCCTGTTCGAAGGATTGGGTCTGCCCATCATTGAATCGTTCCAATGCGGAACCCCGGTGCTGATCTCAGATCAATCTTCCCTTCCTGAAGTTGCAGGAAACGCTGCCCTGACCGTCGACGCTTATAGCATCGATTCGATCGCAGAAGGGATCCTCAAGCTGTCCTCCGATGCCGAGCTGCGCCGCAGGCTCACGAGTGCGGGTTATGAACAGGCAAAAAAGTTCACCTGGGAAAAATCTGTAAAGATCGTACTGAAAGCCCTCGAAGAAAATTTCTAACTCGTCGCGGGATGATAGAACACGGTCTTTTTATTTGGAAGAACGGGGGGACTTTTGAGAAAAACAGGAATACAAAGGTAAATATAACAATGGGATCAAATTCGCCAGATAGAACAACACCCTTGAGCCGATCAACACAGTCGCAAGCCTGACCTGCGAGACATCAAAAGCGCCATACAGGTACAAGACGGCACCCTCATTCACTCCAAGCCCACCCATCACTTGGATCGGCAGATATGAGATCAGCTGAAGCAGGGAATTAACGAACACGGTAACCATCCATTCGATCTGCAGGGAAAAAGCCCGAAAAGAAGCATAAAGCCAGGACATCGTTACAAGCATATACACCATCGAAAACATAGTTCCTAAGCCAATAACGCGAAAGATAAAGACCTGAGGTTGATCCACCAGTGCCTGCAAAAAATCCGTTCCTTTGGAAACAAAGGACAGGCGATCCAACCGCAGCCATTCGAGGACAGCACGAATCAGGGAAATAAAGTTATGCCTTAATACAATCGTCGTAAAAAAAACAAGGACGACCGCACCAATACTCCCCAACACCAATTTGACCGCAAGGTGATAGACCGGGATCTGATTCCAGATCGTCAGGCTTGACACAAACAACAAGAGCCAGATCGAAATAAAATCACCGACCTTTGTGAGAATGAAAGCCAGCGCAGAGCGGCTTATCTTCACGTCATGCTCAACCTTGAACAAGGCCAAATACGATGCGATCCCCGCGCCCGCCGCAATAAAATTTGAGACCGCATTTTGGATCACAACCACATGCAACACCTTGCTGTAATCCACCTGCCGGTCAAGGAAAAAATAATATTGAAGCGCTTTAAGCAGGGTGAGCAAATAATATAACAAGAACACCCCTGCCAGCCAAAACGACTGGATATTACCGCGCAAAGAGATCAATTCTTTGAAATCGGTCTTTGATAACACAAACCCCACCAGCACCAAAGCCAGCAGAATCTTTACAAAGTTCCACACACTCCTCGAAACAGTTTTTTCTTGATCAGCAGACATTCAATATCTCAGCAAAGGGTTGGTCTATATTGGCTACAAAATTTACCTGCCTGCAGGACGGCAAAGATCACAATGCCGTTCACCGCCGGGGGCAATATTCAAATAGAACAAGGCATACAACAATTCGGAAGAAAGAGTCATCGTCTCTCCAGGTTAATTATTTCGCCCACACGCCCAGCATGGACAAGGCGTACAGACGCTTGCCGTGATCGACACGGGCTGATTTGTGTTCATCGATGAGTTTCGCCAACACACCTGCATCGAACCACTGATGCAATGAACTACCCTGCCCCAATAGCATCTGCTTCGACCAATCATACAGCGGTCCACGGAACCAGGCACTGACGGGGATTCCAAATCCTTGTTTGCCGCGTCCTTTAATAGCATCGGGCAACTCTTTGGCAAATGCCTTCTTAAGCAGATATTTCCCGCTTCTTCCTTTGACCTTGAGATGGTCGGGCAAACGGGCAGACCACTCCACGATTTCATGATCGAGGAAAGGCGAGCGTCCTTCGAGGGAGGCTGCCATCGTCATGCGGTCTGCTTTGACGAGGAGATCACCAGGGAGGTAGGTATGCAGATCGGTGTAGAGAGTCTTGTCGAGGTAGGAGCCTTGAGCGGAGTCAAATTGCTTTGCCAGTAAATTTTGGGCGTTGGCAGAATCAAATCGGAATTCAGGTTTCCACAAGGCTGAACGTTGACGCGGTGAGAAGTACGATCCCCAGCGCAAGATGCTGGCGCGGCGGTCAATTTCGGGAATTTGTTCGAGGCGTTTGATTCCGTTGATGAGACTCTGCCCCACGGGGCGGTCGGAATTGTCGGGGAGAAAATTTGCAATGGACGGGATCAGGCTGCGGGTTAAGAAACGAGGCGCGCGGGCGTAGGCGTTGGCGAATCCATCCAGCCAGTAGCGTTGATAGCCCGCGAAGTCCTCATCGCCGCCATCCCCATTTAACGCAACAGTCACATGCTCGCGAGTCATCACGGAGAGGTGATAGAGCGGAATGGCAGAGGCATCTGCAAACGGCTCGCCGAAGTGATAGGCGAGCTTTTCAAGCGTGGCGGGAATGTCGCCGTAGGTCAGCGTGAATTCGTGATGGTCGGTGGAATATTTTTGTGCGACGGCGCGGGCGTAGGGAAGCTCGGTGAAATTCTGTTCCTCGAAACCAGCCGAATACGTTTTGACAGGTCCGCTGGCGAACTCGGACATGAGCGCGACGATGATGCTCGAGTCGATTCCGCCGCTGAGATGCGCCCCAAGCGGACGTTCACTGAGCAGGCGCATCTTGACCGCGTCACGCAGGCGGGCGCGCAGTTCTTCGATGAGTTCATCTTCACTGGCAGTGTGTTTGGGTAGATAGTTATAGTCCCAATATTTTTGAATGCGTGCCGCGCCGTTTTCCCAAACGAGGGTATGCGCGGGTGGAAGTTTGTAAATGCCCTGATACGCCGTGTGTGGATCGGGAATGTATTGCAAGCTGAGGTACAGGTCAATGGCTTCGAGGTTAATTTCGGGCTTGTGCGGCAGAGCGGCGAGAATGGCGCTGAGTTCGGAGCCGAAATAAATGGTGCCGTTTTGAATGGTGTAATACATCGGTTT
Source organism: Anaerolineales bacterium (assembly GCA_017985935.1). Lineage (GTDB taxonomy): Bacteria > Chloroflexota > Anaerolineae > Anaerolineales > Villigracilaceae > Villigracilis. The sequence goes on from JAGNWT010000011.1 coordinate 18,086, forward strand.
CTTGCCGAGGCGGTCACGACCGAGTAAAAGTTTTTTACGCTTGTCATCCCACAACGCAAACGCGAACATACCGCGCAGACGTTTGATGCAGTCATCGCCTTCGTCTTCGTAAAAATGAACGATGCATTCAGTGTCGGATTTGGTCGCGAGGCGATGTCCGCGCCGTTCGAGTTCGGCGTGCATTTCGGGGTAGTTGTAGCACTCGCCGTTGAAAACGATCCACACGGATTCATCTTCGTTAGCAATCGGCTGGTCGCCGCCGCTCACGTCGATGATGGCGAGTCGGCGCATGGCAAGCCCCACACCCGCGTCGGTGTGAAAGCCGTCGCTGTCGGGTCCGCGATGCGCGATGGCAGAGTTCATTTTTTCGAGCAGGGAGCGCTCAGGTTTTTGGTTGGTTGAGTGGGAAAGTCCGCAGATGCCGCACATGGTTAAGGTTCCAGGTTTAAGGTTGAAGGTTACAAGTTGAAGGTTGAAGTTTATAGGTTGGTGGATTTTTTCAGGGCGAGTTGATACTGCTCCGCGACTTTTTGCCAAGTGTAATTTTGTTCGACGTGCAGGCGCGAGGCTGTGCCCATTTTTTCGCGCAAGGTGGAATCGGTCAATACGATTCGCAGAGCGTCACGCAATTCGGTCACGTTTTCCGTTGTGACCAGCAGCCCCGTTTTGCCGTCGAGAACAAGTTCTTCACTGCCTGCGATTCTCGTCGCCACCACGGGCAATCCGCTGGACATGGCTTCGAGCACGGCGTTGGGCATACCTTCGTGCCGTGAGGGGAACAGGAACAGGTTCGAACGATGATACCACTGAGTCAATTCGGCGCGAGATTGCCAACCGAGAAAGGTGACACGGTCGCTGAGTTCGAGTTCGTTTGTCAGCGATTTGAGCGCATCCAACTGCGGACCGTCGCCCGCGATATTCCAATGCCAGTCGAGGTCTTTGAGTTGGGCGAGGGCGCGCAAGCCGAGGTCGAGTCCTTTTTGATGGACGATGCGCCCAACGGAAAACAATCGCGCGGGAGCCCAGTCACGCGATTCGTTCCTGTATTGATTCCCGTCCACGCCGTTGGGGATGATGGGAATCTCGATGGACGGGTCAAATGCGAGGGCGAGGTCACGCAGTCCGTTGCTGTTGGCAATGACCGAGTCCGCTTGATGCCAGATGACACGCAAAAACGGTCCGACCATTTTATGAAAGGTCTTGAAATCATAAGGGCGGAAGCCAGGCACATCCCCACCGCGCAGGGAGACAATGTATGGAATGCCGAAAAGTTTTTTCAAAAGCCAGGCAACCGCGCCCGAGGGCACGCCGAAAAATGCCAGAGTGGCGTTCGGCTTGAAGCGGCGCATCAAGCCAAGGCTATGAAAAGACGCGGATGTGATAAATGCAAGTTGTTCAATTGCGGTCGAGCGATCCTGCCTGCGGCGCATGGCGGGGATGCGGTGAATCGTCACGCCGTTGAGGATCTCCACGGGAGGAAAATCTCCGAAGCGGGCGGTCAGCACCGTGACCTCGTGCCCAAGTTCAACGAGACAGCAAGCCAGGTTGGCGCTGGCATTGCCCGCGCCGCCGCCAATGGGTGGATACTCGCTGTTGATGAGGAGGATTCGCATCTTCGATCTACCTCCGAACTTCTGGTAATTTTTCGTTCATCGCGGCAAGAATGGACGGGAGGAAGAACGCGCCCGGCAAACTGGTGAGAATAAAAATGGCACGGACCAATACCGCTACGGTCGCGCTTTCTGAGGGGCTCAGCCCGCCCAGACGAGTGAGCAAAAAGGTCATGGATAATTCCTGCACGCCCAACCCGTTAATGGAAATGGGAATGAGGGTCACAAAGTATGACAGGGTGTACATGCCGGCTACCAGCCAGAAGGACAGATGATGGTCAATGCCCTGCAATAATAGATAGACCATCAAATAAATAAAAACCTGATTCCCAAATGTGGCAAGCAGCGAGCCAAGCATGGACGATGGTTTCTTCAACCAGATGGAAAGCGAATCAAAAGTACGGCGGACGAAGTCCACGCCTTTTTGGATCAGTGCAGAAAACGCAACAGATTGCGACAGACCATCGGTCAGTGAGAAGAAAGGTCCCAACCCAAATGGAAGCGCAAATGCCATTCCGGCCATTCCGATCAAACGATCTGCCACAAGCGATGCGACACAAATGGCGCGGTCATACCCCATCTGCATCGCGCCGGTCAACCGCACCACATCGCCGCCGATGGTGGTCGGCATGAAATTTGAAGAGAAATTTCCAGTGAAGGTCAGCATGACCGAGCGCGAAAATGCCAGGTCCACGCCAGCTGCGCGAAGCAGCACATGCCAGCGCAAAACAGCGAACAGGCGCGAGGTCAACAACGCGACCAACGCCAGCAGAAAATATCCGAATGAAACGCGCCTCAAGGCGGAAAAAGTTTCTCCATCCCCTTTTTCTTGAAGCAGAATGACCAAAAGGGTCAGAGCCAGAATGCTGCCGAAAGCTCGGGCAAGAGTCTGGCGATTCCTGCCGAACCAATCAGTCACGTGGGTCCTGCTCAAGGTTGATCATGGTGCGGACCGTGTAGGTGGGTTTACGCTGAGACTCATGGTAGGTGCGCACAAGCAATTCCGCGATCAACCCCATCAGAATGGACTGAAAACCGAGGATGAAGAACATGGCGCTCATTTGCAGCAAAGGAGAATTACCAATGGCAACGAGATAGATGATCCGGCGCACAAAAAGGTAAAGCATGATCAACGAACTGACGACCATCAGGAATCCGCCCGCGCCGCCGAAAAGATAAATGGGCTTGGAGGAGTATGAGACAAGGAACTTCACAGTGAACAGGTCAAGGATGACCTTCGCGGTCCGCTCCAGCCCGTACTTGGTCTTTCCAAATTTGCGGGGGTGGTGGTTGACGGGCATCTCCGTGATCTTCGCGCCGACGGAATTCGCAAAGACCGGAATGAAGCGATGCATCTCACCGTATAACCGGAAACCTTCCAGCACATCCCGGCGGTAAGCCTTGAGGGTGCAGCCATAATCATGAAGGTGCACGCCTGTCACCTGCGAGATCAATCGGTTGGCAAGCATGGAAGGCAGATTGCGGGTGAGCGCATTGTCCTTGCGGAACTTGCGCCAGCCGCTGACAAGGTCATATCCCTCATCCAGTTTGGCGAGCATCATGGGAATATCAGCGGGGTCATTTTGCAGGTCAGCATCCAGAAGAACGATGATCTCACCCTGGGCGTAATCCAGCCCGGCGGCTATGGCTGCGGTCTGACCGAAATTACGTCGAAAAGAGATGACACGGATATGCTCCGCATCCTTTTGAGCGAATTCCTGAAGGACCTTCAGGCTTTCATCGCGGCTGCCGTCATCCACAAGGATCACCTCCCAGGAATGCGGCAGTGGATTCATGACCTTATAGATCGCATCAAATAGCAAGGGCAGGTTCTCCTGCTCGTTATAGACCGGGACAATGAGTGATAGGTTCATGGTAATCTGTGAAATATCCTTAATCCGGACCCTGCCTCGCAGGAGGGTTCCGCCAATGGCTTTTCGTATTCTTCAAATTCCTGCGGAGAGAAAAAATCCTTCCACGAGGCGTAACGCCGGGACTCAATGATAAAGACATCGGCGTTGTCGATCCATTGTTCCTTAAGCTCGGCATTCCAATGGTTCAGGCGGAAGATCGTATCTGTATCACCGCCATGCCAGTAAGTATACCCATTATTGATTTGCGGCGGAAAAATTCTCACATCTGGAACATAAACCATCGGGGTGAAGGATAATCCCCCATCCCAATAGACCAGACTGTCGGCCGGGATGACCGAATCAAGATGAGCACCCAATTGTTCATTGGAAGCGATCACATCCATTTCACAGTCCGGGCGGCTGCCGCCGGCATTAAGCACCGGGAAGAGGATCACGCCCAGGATGAGATAGGAATTGACCAGGACCATTCCAAACCCCGGCTGCGACCCAGTCTTCCTTGAACGGCGAAGAACGATCAACGCGATCAACAACGAAACGAATCCCGCTATAAGCCCAAACGATGCACTGATGGATCTTTTCACCATGGACATGCTCAGACCGAATTTGCCGGTGATCACATCGACCAACGCGGCCGTCCCTGGCAAAAAGCCGCCGTCACGCATCCGCGGCACCTGGAAGTTAAGAATGTTCTGCCCGATATTCTCAAACAGGGAATACCCCATCCCCGTGGAGAGGATCAACACGATCGCAGCCAAGAGGATATTCATCACCGCGGAGAAACGCGGCGCGTTCCACATGGATGAAAAGACGATCACAAAAAACAGAATCCCAAGGGGATCAAAAAATGTCAGATAGGGAGTAAAACAATATACGCAGCTATAGCTTTCGTACTGACTGGCCACCGCCGCCCAGGCGTGCATGGCAAATAAGATAAAGTACGAGCACGCCAGAAAAATGGACGCCCGCATCGCCGAAGCCGATCTCCACTCAGCCCGCTTGGGCCAAAGTAAAACGGCAAAAATGCTCCCAACCACAGGGATGAAGTGATATCGCACGCCCTGAAAAAAAGCGGATAAGCGGTTCCAAAAATCCAGGGAAGGATTCCAGTTCGGAACTGATTCCTTGGGCATGCGGAACATATTCAAAAAAGGAGTGAGGTCTTCGGGAAGCCAGGGAGCCCAGATGATCAGAATATTCGGCCAGTAATACAGATGCACCGCCAGGAACAAAGCAGCACTGGCCGCCAAAGACCAAAGTCCCTTTGCCCGCCCATGCTGCCAGAAAACATATAAAACCAAAAGCGGAAGTACCAATACCATGTTCTGCCGAGTCAACACAGAGAGGGTCGCGATCAACGAACCAAGGATCACCTGCCACAGCGACCGCTCCTCCGCGATGACCAGAACGCAGACCCAAGCAAGCAAGCAGGAGATGATCACCTCTGATGCGGTGATCGCCTGGATCTTGATGATCATCGGGCTGAGCGCGTAAATCCAAATCACCCCCGCTGCGGCCCACTTCCCTGCCCAGCGTCGGGCAGATATCCAGATTCCCAGCAGGGTGAGCAGCCCCAGAGCGATCGCAAAGTAGCGCCCTGTTCGCAGCCCTGCACCAAAGAGGGTTTGCGCAAAACCGGGGATCAAAAAAGCAAATGGGGCTTTATTCGTGAGCGGACCGTACGGCTCAAACGGTTCATACACTCCGCGCAAATACAGAATCCCCTTCAGCAGATAGGAGCCTTCATCCAAGCCTGGAATTGTTGAATGGGCGTAATTTACAGCCTGTAACAAATAGGCCAGTACCCCCAAAACAGACAGCACGGACGGAGTCCATGCTGCCCACTTCCCGTTTACAAGAAGTCCGATTTTATTCTTCATGTGTTCAGGGAAAAAACTATCCCTTGCGCAGCCGCGCCATGTCGGCATCCACCATCATGGTGACCAGTTCCTTAAAGGTAACGGCTGGCTCCCATTTCAAAGCTGCACGCGCACGAGACGGGTCAGAGATGAGCAGGTCAACTTCTGCGGGGCGGTAAAATCTTTCATCCTGTATCACATATTCCTTGTAATCCAGCCCCACATGAGAAAAGGCGATCTCGCAGAACTCACGCACGGCGTGCGTCTCACCGGTGCCGATGACATAATTATCAGGATGATCCTGCTGAAGCATCAACCACATCGCTTCAACATAGTCGCCGGCAAATCCCCAGTCACGCTGGGCTTCAAGATTACCAAGCCTCAATTCCTTGGCCAGCCCCAGCTTGATGCGGGCCACGCCGTCGCTGATCTTGCGGGTCACGAATTCCAATCCACGCCGCGGGCTCTCATGATTAAACAAAATGCCCGAAGTCGCAAACATATTAAAAGATTCACGGTAGTTGACCGTGATCCAGTGTCCATACATTTTTGCCACGCCATAAGGGCTGCGCGGGTAGAAGGGAGTCGCCTCTGTTTGCGGCACTTCCATCACCTTGCCAAACATTTCGCTTGAAGACGCCTGATAAAAGCGGATCTTGGGATTAACAAAGCGGATCGCCTCCAGGAGGCGGGTCACACCCAGCGCAGTGACATCGCCGGTCAAAGCCGGCTGGTTCCAGGAAGTAGGCACAAAAGACTGCGCGGCGAGGTTATACACCTCGGTCGGTTTATGTTCTTCCAAAAGAGAAAGGAGGGAGCCTTGATCTTGCAAGTCCCCTTGAACAACAGTGATCTCATCGAGAATATGGCTGATGCGTTCACTCGTTACCGTGCTTGAGCGGCGGGCAACACCGACCACACGATATCCTTTTTTCAATAACAACTCAGATAGATATGAACCATCCTGGCCGGTAACGCCAGTAATAATTGCTGTGGGCATTTAATTACTCCTTATTCAAAATTCAGTCGCTGAATTATACACCATGTCGATTACGGTGCGCCCGGTCCCTCAGCCAGCCCGCGGCAAAAATCACGGCCCATAAAGCGAAGATCAAAACCACCATGTGCTCAAATTGCATTTGAAAACCGAGCTTCAAATATCGGTTCACATACCATTGACCAAACACCAAAAGGAACACACATTCCATCAAAACAACACGCCCAAACCACAGGCTGCGGGTTTCACGCCACCAGACCCAGACATATCCAGCAAGGACCGCCTGCCACAAAAACAAGATCGCCCGATAGCGGGGATTATCCCATTGATCGCCGCCCCCACGCAACGCAGTGAAAAAGATCCAGCCCCACACCACCAGAGTTAACCACGCCCAAAGTTTTCGATCGTTCGTGGACCGTGAGCCGGCAGCCGCCCAAAATGACAGGATCAGCACTGGCAGGAAGGCGTACCATCCCACCGCGCGCAAGAGTCCGATCACACGCCAGATCGCAGTCGTCGGCTCAACAAGGATCGCGGGAAGCACAGGCTGAAAAACTCCATACACCATCACAAAAGGCAAATGAAGCCATTCAGGCATTTGATCGAACAATTTTTGCACCCACCCCGATCCCCTTTCCAACTGATATACATCCCAAACGACCGCCTCGCGCAGGAAACTATTGATCACCCCGATCGGCGTTGCCCCGCTCAAATTCCCCTGGCGATTCAAGGCGGATGAAAGCAGGAACAACCCGGCTATAAAAACAGCCGCGAGGATCACGCCCACCCACCACGGAAGCCGGACGCGCTCACTGGATAAATAGACCCAAACCGCAAGAATGACGAGTGTCACCAATGCCACCACCGGCGAGACCAGCAACATCCCTGCAATGCCGAGTCCAAACCATACCCAAGAATTTTTGGCGCGGTTGATCTGCCAATCTGAAAATCCCCAAAGAACAAAAGCGCTGAAACACCACAAATACGGCTCACGCAAAGCCGAACCACCGATCAGAACACTTTCAGGGTAGAGGGCATAGAACCAGCCCGAAGCAATGGCGATCTTTTGCCCCCACTGCATACTCGCAGCCTTGAATAAAAAAGGCAATCCCAAAGCGGCCATGAAGCCCGAGAGCAAAACCAACATCAACGGTCGGTGCGCATCGGGCGACAGATAACGGTAAATAAAGGCACTAAAGGATAGCAGTCCGCCATACTGATCGTAGGCATAGTCCCGGCTAAAGGCATCCAAGACCGAATGTTCTGAAGAAGCCAGATCCCAAGCCTGCGCGTCGCGGCGATGCGCATCTGTGTAGACAAAGCCAGCTTGATCATCCACATCGCTATAGCCATTGATGGGCAGGATCAAGTAAGTAGCCACCCCGCCTCCAAAACGCAAGGCAAAGGCAAGTACCACCATCCATGAGAGGGTCCTGCCCCCGCCTGCCCACCGGGTGGAAGTTGCCAACAGTGAAAAGCAAATCAGGGACAGGAATGAAAAGCCCAGCCACCCGATAAACCTGCTGCCAGGTTGAATCGCCGATAAGCCGCCACCCAAAAGCAATGAAGCCGGAAGAATCCAATAAAGGTCACGTTTGTTGAAACTCGACATACCCCACTTTTACCATGAAAATAAAAATTTACTCACACAAGATAGCCTTATAAATTTTCGCATCGGGCAGAGACAATACCACCTGATACCAATCGGCTTTGGACTCTAAAAGAGAGTTATCGAAACTTTGAGGCTCGCCGCCAACATACACGTAAGGGACCTTTCCATTACATAGGTCGTTAGAAACCTCAGGCTGGTCAAACTTTAATCCACGAGACTTTAGCACCGTGGCTCTGGATGTGAGCGGCGTGATCCAAATGCCGCCATCCAGACCGGGTTGTAATTCCACTCGCTCAGCTGTGGTGATGAATAATTCCTCAGAGGCAATCACGATCTCGGCTTCTTTGGGAAGATTCTCATCCAACCAATTGATCGCTGTCAGGTCATCACGCCCTACGATCTGGCAGCATTCTGAAGGCGAATATTTATAAACAAATACGGATTGCAGAAGCGCCGCCCCAAACACACATGCCACTGCCAGCCGGGCAACAGCATTCGGGCGGACAGAGACCTTCTTCGCGAAGATGACCAGTCCCGCGAGTCCCAGCCCGCCAAGAACGGACAAGGGGATATACAAGATCATCTGCACAAACGGACGGTCCAGCAGCACCAATACCGAGTACCCTGGAATCAATCCATTAATTGGGACAAATAATCCCGGCAGGAGAAGGGCAAGCACAACCAAAATGAAAAAGGATATTTCTGTAAATGCCTGCAATGAAAATACAGCAAGGAACAACACAAGCCCGGAGAGTACCAGATCATTCCGCAAGTAGGAGCTGAACAATGGCTCCAGAATATCCTTTGAGTTGATCATGCCGATCTCCAGCGCAAGGATCGCAAGCACAAGAATAATCGACATGCGCTTCGAAGAATCTGAAAGCCGCCTCCAGAACGCAAGCACAAGCAAAGACAGCAGCAAGACCGCATAGACGATCAACATACGCGTATGAACAAACCCTGAGATCAAAACTCCCAGAACAAGGATCGGAAAAAGTTTTTTACGCTCCGGCTTGAAAGTCTCATCCCTCCACATCAACCATGCCACACACATGACAAATTGAACAAATAACAACCCAAGCAGAGCGGGGTACTTTCCCCAATTGACCGCGTGCCCGGGCATGTGCCACCCAAAGCCGGCCAATAGACTTGTGAAAAGCGCAGCCGCATTCGATCTTGTTTCCCGCCTGACCATAAAGAAAAGAGAAAATGGAAGAAGAGAGATCATGACCTGACCAAACACCAGCATGGAATCCACAAGGCTGACATGAAACCACTCGGAAAAAGAGGCGGTCATCAAGTGATAGCCAATGTGATAATAATTGGTCAGCGGCCACACGCCGCTTAATTCGCCAAAGTATTCGGAAAAATATCTGGCGATGCGATAATGTTCGGCTGAGTCAAAATAAGAGGGGAGAAACGCTTTCTGCAAAAAAGCGAGGTGAAGGAAAATAGAAACTGCAAAAAAGAAGATGATCCAATGCCCCCCCGGTGACGCGGTTCTTTCTCCACGCCTCAAGAGCATGAAGAACAGCGCCGCGATCGCGGTCACAAAAACGGCTGTCTTCGCAAACGCGCCAAACCAATCAAAAAAGACCGCAAACAGGATCACCGCCAGGGCGAATGGCAGGATCGCCCCCGCCGTTCCCAGCGCAAAGAGCTCTACTCGAGTCAATCGGTCACCAGCAAGTTTTTGAAACCAACGGAAAATCAATATCTGTCCCCAGATCACCACCAAAAGAAAAGCGGATACCGCCCAGGTGAGATCGGACAAAACGTACAGCCCACTCTGCCAGACACTCATATTAATAAAGGTTATGGGTACGCGGGTGAAGTGAGGGTGGGAGTTGGCGTTCTGCGGCTTGGAGTGGGCGAAGGTGTGGAAGTAGCCGGTGTTCCAGTTGCCGTGGGAAGTTCAAAGACCTGCGTAGGCGACAAACGGACAGACTCGAGGATAAAATTTCCAGCCGCCAGAACCTGTTCATCTTCAATGGAGACCAAACTCACTTCCATTTTCTCCTGAAGCGCGATCGGATCGCCGACACAATACACATTGGTTGGGACTTCCCCATTCTTATAACATTCATATCGACTGTCAACCGCAGCCCTTTTCACCTGTAAATAAAATTCTGGAAAGTCACGGTCAGGCACGAACAAACTGATCACCATGTTCCCTTCAAGGTCACGCCCAAAAGAGAAGATGCACAACCCCTCGGAAACAGCGCCGCAATATCCTATCTTGCTGACGGGCACCGACTCACTGGATAGTATGCGATCCAGAACCAGCTGCCCAACCAGCACAAACAAAACCACTAAAGATGCGCAGAGCGCGATCAACTTATAGGACATGCGCACACGCGTTAAATAATTAAGCATTTTGAAATTCTACCAGAAAGCGCATCCCTACCTGGCAAGCACCCGCTCGGCACGCTTTAGCCACGTCAACTGCTCCACATCTTTGCGCGCCTGAACACCGAGCGCCCGCCTGCCTGCTTCATTCGCAAGCAAAGACTCAATGGATGCCTGCCACCTGTCCAGATCATCGGGCTCGCACATCACCGAGTTGCCCTCACTCAACACTTCACGAATGGATGGCAGATCAGCAGAGATGATGGCGCGCCCCGAAGCCATGTACTCGAACATCTTCATGGGGTTGATGACCTCGGCAATGTCCTGCCCGCTGCTGGCAGAGATCGAACGCGAATACGGCATAAGCAGAATATCTGACGCAGCCTGATACAGCGGAATACTTTCATGCTTCACAAAACCTGTCATCGTCACGTTGGTCATGTTCGCGTCAGCTAATTTTCCGCGCCAAAACGCCACCAGGTCTGGCGTGCCGCCCACCCACAAAAAATTCACACGCGGCATTCGCCTCGCAAGCTCAAAGAGCAGATCCGCGCCGCGCCCGGGGTAGATGTGCCCCGTAAAGCCAACCGTTAAACCTTTCGGAAGATCTAGTTGATGTCGTGCTTCATGCGGATTCGGCAGGCTGGCATATTTCTCCAACTCCACACCGTTCGGCGCGACAAGCACCGCGTCATCCTTAAACTGAAGTTTGGCCGAGCGTTCTAAAGCATTTCTCAACGCCGACGTGGTGACCGTCATTATTTTTTTCCCCTTTGCTTTCCAGAATTGACGCATCCACCACGCGCCCATTTTGCCGGAGACATCCGCGTGCATCTCCAACACCACAGGGAAACCGAGCCACAACCCAACAACAGCCGATTGCGGCAGCCAGGTATAGATCAAGTCTGGTTTAAATCTGCCCGCGGCACGCTGGGCATGGAAGATAAAGTCGAAGCGTTTGAACTGCCGAATGGACGGGAGCAGGTTCAGGTCGGGAACGAGCCGCAAACCATAATGCGCGGCAAGAGTCTCGCGAGAAACGGTTTCCGTCTCGCGCGGGGCGAACAGCTTAATCTCATTCCCCAATTGCATGAGCGCTTGAACGACCTTCATCGCCTGGATCGAGTTGGCGGTCAGTGAAGGGATGCGGGAGTTGGTGATGACAGCAATTCTCATTTAATTTCCTTTACTCCGCGCAGCGCCATCACGCCCACTGAAGCAATGTAATAGAACGAAAGCAACGCGCCTGCCGCCACCATGCCATATTGCGGAACCAGCCAAAACGCAAGCGTTACCTTGATCAGCCCGACGATCAAAGTGACCCAGATCGGAAACTCTGGCAGGCCAAGTGAAAGCAACAGCGGACGATTCCAAAAGAGTGTGTAATTGAAAGCCAGCCCAACCAGTAAAGCCAGCATGGTGGGATACGCCACGGCAAATTCCTGGCGGCCTGTGAAAAGGATCAATGCAAATTTCCCAAGGAAGATAAAGCCCAGCGCAGCCGCGGCATTGATGGCAAAAGACAAGGTTGTGACCTTGCGCAGGAAACTCCGCAAAGGCGCCCATGCTTTTTGCACAACGAGACGGTTGATCTCCGGGTAGGTGGCGGCAATGAGCGGGTCGGCAGGCACTGAAAGAAAACTAACGAGCGAGTATGCCGCCTTGTAATATCCCACCGCTTCGGTGGAAAGGAAAAGACCAACCCACAAAGGCTCGCTCTCGCGAAAGATCTTGATGATGGTCGCGCTGATATTGGAACTGACCGCAAAACGGATCAGATCGCGCGACTCGCTCAGGTTCATCGCAGGCGCGGTTTTCCAATCTGCGCCAAGCTCGCGCTGCAATTGCCTCCGTCCCATCCAATACAACCCAAGCCCGGGAATCACTTTGCTCACAAGGTACGCCGTGAGCACAACCCATAACGGGTTGGGAAGAAAAAATGCAGAGATCACGATCAAAAGCGAGGCAACACTTTGGATCAAATTGATCGTTCCCTGCTGACGGATCTTCCCTGTCACCTGCAAGATGCCAAGGGATGTTTCTGTGTTGAAGTTTGCAAGCAGCCCAACTGAAAAAACAATGTACAGAAGTGTGGCGTCTGTGGATTTGGTAAAGGTCTGCGACGCCCAAGCGGATGAAGCCAACACTACCAAAAAGGCGATCACGGAAACCACGGCTTCAGCAAGAGCGGCGGTCTTGATGAGCGCCGATGCTTTTTGCCTGTCTCCCTTTTCAAGATACTCGCCCCCGTAACGCACGACCAACTCTCCCATTCGAAAAGAAAGCAGGCTGTTGACCGTGGATGTGTAACTCATGACCAATGCGATCAACCCCGACCCCGATGCGCCCAGCAGCCGAAAAGACAAGGCACTCATGACAACACTCAACCCCAGACTGATCGTGTTGCTGGTGAAGAGGTGCACGCTCGAGCGGATCACTCTGCCGAACAGCGGATCATCTTTGAATTTCGAAAGCAGGGACATAAGAGATATTGTACACAAAAGCATCAACCATGGAGAGCACAAAGTCCACACTGAACACCGTAGTTCATCTGCTTTGTTCCACTGGAAGATCTTTCCTCACCCTCGCGAAGCACCCTATGAGCAAGCCATATACATGGTCTGGCTGACTACAAGTCCGCTGCCCTCGGTAACGAGGGACGTGCATCCGAATCGTTTTCTCGTTGGGGCTATTTCAGATTATTTATTTTGTGGGTATCCAAAACTCTTTATTACGATATTCGTTAGAAATGTTTTTATCCCAATAATCGACCCGCCATTCATATCGTCCCAAGTCCTCGGGCCACAAAGCAACAAAAATGCTGCATTCGTTATTCCAAGACTGACGGATTTTCTTTCCACCAAGCACTTCTGCCTTTTGTAATGCATCTTCTGCGGTAACAGTTACCTCGCTCAAATTTATTGCCTTCCACCCAAAAAGAGGGCGGCGGTAATCAGTACTACTCCCCCATGCAACATATCCATTTTCAGGGTCCATGAGAATACTGCGCGCAGAATATTTTTTATTATTTGATATGTCCTGCTGAAAGAATAAAATTTCTCCACTTGAAAACCCATCTGGGGTGTTGCACTCTGTGTAATAATCCATTTTATAAAGGCGCCAATCATTTGCAGACTCATTCCATACGATATTAAAAATGCCTGTTGCTAAATTTGTAAAATCCTTTTGCCTCCATTCAACTGAAGTCACAAACTCTGGATTATCAGGAAGTCCCGATTTGAATTCAAATACACCTTGATTATCAGAATTAAGGGATGAGAGTATGGTTGTTGGATCAATTAGTGAACTCTCAATTACATTAAATGAGCCAATACTTCCAGGAGCATCCGTTCTCCAATTGTTTTCATTTATTATGCCAACAATAATGGCACCAAGATAAATAACAAATATTAATATTGGCACACCAAGCATCAATAGCGACAATTGCAATATTCGTTTTTTCATTTTCGACCTCATGACTCCAGGGGTAGTAATAGTTCATTTCTGACCCATAAGAAACTCTTCAAATGGAATTCACCGTGATTGATGGGGTAAAGATATAAAGGCATCCGAGTTCTTTGAGAACTCGGATGCCTAATCGGTCACGGCGTCAGAATGTCCTTTGCCCAGCTTCTTTCCGCTTTGTACCATTCGATCAAATTGCCGATCCCCTGCCGCAAGTTGACCTGCGGATTCCAGCCGAGCATTTCACGCGCCTTGGTGACATTGGCTTGATTCATGAACATATCCGCCAGGTTGGGCGGACCATATTTAATATCCGCCTTTTTACCGGTCAGGTCTTCCACCAATTCCACGAGACCATTAATGGAAATGACCTCATGCCCGCCAAGGTTGATGACCTGATACCCAAGCGGTTTGAGGGCGGCGATCGTCCCGCGTGCAATGTCGTCCACGTAGGTGAATCCGCGCGACTGCTTGCCATCGCCATTGATGCGGATCGGCTCTCCTTCCATGATCCACTTCACGAAGCGGAAGATGGCCAGGTCTGGTCTGCCCGCGGGACCATAGACAGTGAAATATCGAACGACGGTCACATCAATATCATGCAGGTGATGATAGGAATGGGTCAGCGCTTCCGCGCCTTTTTTGCTCGCGGCGTAGGGCTGCATCGGCTCGCTGCTGGACGCGGTTTCGGGCGTCGGATATTCGGGATTCTCGCCGTAGATGCTTGAGGTGGAGGCGAGAATGAATTTTTTGCAGCCGAACTGACGGCAGACTTCCAGCATGTTCAAGGTGCCGGTAACGTTCGATTCGACAAACACCCAGGGATTATCCACGCTGAAACGCACGCCCGCCCGCGCGGCGAGGTTGATCACGCCGTCGAACTGGCGGCTGGTGATCGCCGCCTGACGATGAAGGATGCCCTTGTCAGAAATATCATCACGGACGAACTCAAACCCCTGCATCGCCTGTAATTTTTTCAAGCGATATTCCTTGATGCGCGGGTCGTACGCATCGTTCATGTTGTCGATACCGACAACGGTATGTCCCTGATCGAGCAGCATGGTGGAAGTCCGTGCACCGATAAATCCCGCCGCGCCTGTTACCAAATAGTGTCCCATGATTTTCTCCGTTTAAATAAAGTTTCGGGGCGCCGAGCCTGTCCCGTGTCCGTGACACATGGAAGGACGGCACCCCGACCCAGATTAAAGTCTTTCCACGTTGCTGGCTTTCTTTCCGAGCTTGCCTGTCGCGTTGCGGGAGTCAAAAACGAATTTCGCAGATTCGACGATCGCCTTGTAATCATACTGCTTGTGGTTGGTCACGATCACCACGGCATCCGCTTCCTTGACCGATTTCATCACATCGCTGACGCTGTCCATCTTCCAGCCATCGTATTCATGGTGGATGTGGGGAATGTATGGGTCGTGATATTCGACATCCGCGCCCTTCTGCTTGAGCAGCCCGATCACATCCAGGGCGGGCGATTCGCGCACATCGTCAATATCGGGTTTATACGCCGCGCCAAGCACCAGCACCTTTGAGCCCTTAAGCGACTTGCCATGATCGTTCAACCCTTCCATCACACGGCTGACCACGTAACGGGGCATATTGGTATTGATCTCGGAGGCCAGTTCGATGAAACGAGCGTTGTAATGGAAGGACTTCATCTTCCATGAAAGATACAGCGGGTCGATCGGAATGCAGTGACCGCCCAATCCCGGACCGGGTGTGAATTTCATAAACCCGAAAGGTTTGGTAGCCGCCGCATCGATCACTTCCCACACATCCACGCCGAGGCGTTCGCACATGATCGCCAACTCATTGACCAGACCGATGTTGATCATGCGGAATGTATTCTCAAGCAGCTTGGACATCTCCGCCGCTTCTGCCGTGGAAACGTGATGCACGATATTGATTGCGCCTTCGTACCAGGCTGTTGCCACTTCGCCGCAGGCTTCGGTGATCCCGCCCATGACCTTGGGAGTGTTGATGGTGGTAAAGTCTTCACGTCCGGGGTCCACACGCTCTGGAGAGAAAGCAAGGAACCAATCCTCACCCGCCACCAACCCGTGGTCGGCGCCAAGTTTTGGCAAGAGCAGTTCACGGGTCGTGCCGGGGTATGTGGTGGACTCCAAAACGACCACCATGCCCTTGTGCATATACTTGGATAGTTGTTCTGTGGCAGAGATGATAAAGGACATATCCGGATCGCCCGTCTGGCGCAGCGGGGTCGGCACGCAAATGCTGACCGCATCCATATCCTTCAGCACCGAAAAATCAGTGGTGGCTGTAAATTTTCCATCCTTCACCAGTTTGGATACCGCCTCTGTTTTCACATCGGGGATGTAGGAAACTCCCTTCTTCAGCGCATCGATCTTACGCTGGTCGGGATCCACACCCGTTACATGGAAGCCCGCTTCTCCAAAAACCACAGCGAGCGGCAGTCCCACGTATCCAAGCCCCAGAATGGCTATGTTCGCAGTTTTATCACGCAGTTTCTTGATCAATAATTCTTTCGTAGACATTTTTCTCCTAACAGATTACTTAGAACAAACTCAGTTGCGTAGGTTTATCAGCCGGAATTTCTTCCGCTTTTTTTTGAAACACGACGCGCGGACGCCCCATGGCCTCGCGCGCTTCATTCAATTGATCTGGCAGGTTGGCGAAGTCACCTAAAATGGACGGCTTCAACTGCGGCTGATGCAGCGCCGCGGCGGGATGGAACATGGGGATGACGAACCGATCACCGACCTTTCGCATCTGCCCATGCACAGCGCTGATCTTCACATCGGGGATAAACTTCGCCATGGAGAACCGCCCCAAAGTGACGATGATGCTCGGGTTGATGGCGCGAATTTGCGCCTCCAAAAACTCATCGCAGGCTTCCAACTCATCGGTCTGCGGGTCGCGGTTTCCCGGCGGGCGGCACTTCACCACATTGGCAATGAACACATCTCCGCGGGTCACGCCAGCCTGCGCCAGCAATTGATCTAAAAACTTGCCTGAAGCCCCCACGAAAGGATGTCCCTGCTCATTCTCATGAAAGCCGGGACCTTCACCGATGAACATGATCTCCGCGCTCGCGGGGCCATCCCCCGGCACAGCCTTTTTGCGCGACTCGTGCAAAGCACATTTGGTGCAGGCAGAAACTTCACTGGCAATTTGAGATAAAGTTTCTTCGGCGGTCATTCATCCTCCCGCAGATCTTTCAGCGACATCAAGATCGCATCTTCATGATTATCTCTATAGTACCCTGTGCGGCGTCCATCTTCGACAAAACCAAATTTACGATACATTTCGAGCGCGGCGGCATTGCCAGCGCGGACTTCAAGAAACGCAGTGATCGCGCCCTCTGCTCTTGCCGACCGAAGCGCAAGCTTCAGCAGATCCCTGCCAATGCCCTGCCTGCGAAATTCAGGATGCGTGGCGATCGTGGCAATGTGAAGCTCATCCACAATGAACCACGCGACGAGCATGGCGATCACTTTACCATCCAACTCGGCCACCCAACAGCGTGACGCCGGGTTATCCGTTAATTCATAATGAAAGGATCGTTGCGGCCAAGGCAAACTAAACGATGTCTGGTCAATGGCGATCACTTGAGCCAGGTCGTCCAATGTCATTTTGCGAAAGACCACGCTCATGAAATCGGCGTTCCCTCAACATGCAAGTAGATCGGAGCAAGTGAGGCGGCATCATCCACCTCGTTTTTCTGCCAGCGGGTCCACGCCAACTCGGCAAGCATGGATGGGCGGCGCACACAATACACCGGTGAAGCCAGCAGGATATTGACACGTTTTCTGGCGAGACGACTGCGATCATCAGAGGATAACTCGCCCGCCACATAAGTGGGGCTCTCGATACTCTCTGCCAGTTCATCGACCGTCGCGCTCTTTACTGGACCTTCAGCCTGCCACTTGTTCTCTGAATATTTATACCAACCGATGGCGATCCGCTTGCGTCCAGCCTGGATCACCACAGCCAGCGGATTCTTGCCCGCAGGCTGCGCCGCGGCGATGACATCCATGGTCGAGACTCCGATCACGGGAATTTTTCTTGCAAGCGCGATGCCCTTCACCAAGGACAACCCGACTCTCAAACTTGTGAATGAGCCCGGCCCAATGGCAACACCTAAAGCGCCGACCATGTCCATGGTGACGCCGCACCGTGTCAAAAGTCCAGAAAGAGCGGGTGACAACTCAGTGGTGTGATGCTGGCGTGTGGTCCATGTCATTTCGCCCAGCACCTGGGTCCCATCATATAAAGCCAGCCCAACCTGCGCGGTGGAAGAATCAACAGCAAGTAACATCACGCCCCTCCAAACATGGATTGACGAATGCCTTCCAGCAGTTCATCGTATCGTTTGCCGTTCGCATTGAATACCATCTGACGCTGCTCCTCGGCAATGTGTTCAAGTTTGATCCACATCCGTTCTTTGGGGATCAGGTCGCCCATGCGCTCTGCCCACTCAATGACGAGTGCGCCTTCAGCCAGCATGGCGTCGAAGTCGAGCTCCTCAGCCTCTGGCACCGAGTCTAGTCGATAGGCATCCAGGTGAAAGAACTTACCGCCGTTCGCGCGGCGATATAAATTTACGATAATAAAAGTGGGGCTGGAGACAGAATCTTGCGAGCCCCATCCCTGCGCGAGTCCCTGCACAAAGGTGGTCTTGCCCGCGCCCAGGTCACCCTGCAGGCAAAGCACATCACCCGCTTTCAACTCTCCGCCAAGGCGCATGCCTATGCGGCGCGTTTGCTCAGGGCTGCGGCTGAAAAACTCGATGGTGTGGGAATCAAGAATGGGCATCGGCGGAGAATTATACTCCCTGATAATCTGCGGGAGTAAAAAACAAAGCCCGCACGGAACGAAAGGTTAGGTCGGAAGGAATTTTAGAACTTTAATCTTTCCGAAATGCGCGAGACGAAACTTCCGCGCCAGTTTTGCAAAATAGCCTCGAAATACAAATGCTCCAAGGCAAGTACCTGCCCTTCAATGGAATATTTCTCGCTCAACTCAGCCGAACGCTTTCCATATTTTACGAGTCGTTCGCGGTCAGAAAGCAGGCTTGTCAACTTGTCGGCATAGATATCCACATTCAGCGGGGTCAGGTGACCGTTCTCATTCTCCAGGATCATGCCTTCGAAAGCTTCATCCTGCACCGCCACCAACGGCAGACCCGAGGCGATGGCTTCGATCACCGATATGGGATGCACCTCGGTGGTGGATGCGGAAAGGAAAATTGTGGCGTCACGCAGTAGATCGGGAAGTTCCGACCGGCTGACCATGCCCAGAAAATGAATGCGGCTGCTCGACCTCACAGACGCGGCGTGTTCCTGTAATTTTTTGCGCGCACTTCCATCGCCGGCAAAAACGAGATGCGCCTCAGGAACGCGATCTGCGATGCGGTCGAATGCGTCGATCAAAAAATCGAGCCGCTTCTCCGGATCCACCCTGCCTACGGATAAGAGGATCGGCGCGTCGGGACCCACCCCAAGCCTGCTCCTGAAACTTCCGGGATTCTTCGAGGCTTTGAAATTGCTCAGATCAATGCCGTTGGGGATGACATGGATCGGGCGCTTGACCTTTTGCTCGAGCAGCAGGCGGTGGAATTTGGGAGAAGGTACAACGATCTGATTGCCCAGATTGGTGGATGTGGTACTGAACCAGCGCGCCGCGTGGCGGATGAGCGCCGTCCCGCCGATGACCTTGAGGTAGTGGGTGTAATCAGTGATGGAAGTGTGATAAGTGTAGATCAACGGCAGGTTCTTGGTGGATGCGGTGAGATACGCCAGCAGCCCCACCGTCAGCGGGCTATGGGCGTGCAGCACGTCGAAGTGCTTGCGGGTCAATGACCATGTGCTGCGCGGAGTTCCCAGCACAGCCACATAGATCGGCGGATTGTTCAAATATTTCAGCGAAGGCAGGCGCACCACACCAGGCTTGTCATCTTCATAACCGGGAATCCGCGGCGCAAAGATCGTCACTTGATGTCCGCGCTTTTGCAATCCCTCAGAGATCAACTGCAGTGAAATGGAGACGCCGTTTACCTGCGGAGCGTAAGTGTCTGTGAATAGTCCGATACGAAGCGAGCCTACCGTCGGCCTGGGCTGATTTTTGTTATCTGCCATTTTTTCGTCCTCCTGAAATGAATTGAGGTGACCGTCGCCAACGCAGCAGGCGGCAGTCACCTCTTATTTCGTCTCTTCTTTTTTTTCTTCCTGTTTTGTCAGGTTCAACTTCATGCGCTTCGCCAGTTCACGGCGGGTCAGCATGACACGATGCCCGCATCCCTTGCACTCCAGACCAATATCCGCGCCTAGCCGCACAACGATCCATTCGTATGAACCGCACGGATGCGGTTTCTTCAACCGCAGAAGGTCTTTTAATTGCAGATCAGGAAGCATGAGCGGATTATACCGCCACGAACTGCGTCTCGTCTTTCAGCCAAAATGCAGGTGTGAAGTATTTCCCAGTGCGGGTGCGAAAACTTTCCTTGAGAAAAATCCCCCGGCGGCGATAATAAGAGTGGAACTTGAAACGGAGGCAGTGTCATGAACGAAGATTTGAAGGTCAGATTTTGGGGTGTGCGCGGAAGTCATCCCGCGCCCGGGGCGGGGACGATCCGATACGGCGGCAATACATCCTGCGTGGAGATCCGCGCCGGCGAACGCACCATCATTCTGGATGCCGGCACGGGCATCATTCCGCTGGGGCGCGAAATCGCAAAGCGCAAGGCTTCAGAGTTGATACTGCTATTCAGTCACCTGCACCACGACCACACACAGGGATTCCCGTTCTTCATCCCGGCTTACATGCCCAACATGCGCCTTCATATTTTTGGTCCGGGTGGAACGACTGAAACCGTGAAGCATGTTTTGGAGCATAACCAATCTTCAGAGACCTTTCCCGTCAGCCTGCGGGATATGGCATCGGCGAAAGATATCGAGTCGGTGCGCGAGACTCAGGTCATTGTTTGGGATGAGGAAGGTGTACGGGTGACAGGATCAAGCGCGAGCTTAAGCCCCGACGCGGTGGTCATCCGCATCTACCGATCGCACGCGCATCCCGGCGGAGTCCACATCCACCGCATCACATGGCGGGGCAGGTCTGTGGTGTACGCCACCGATACTGAAGGCTACGTGGGCATGGATCGCAAACTGGCGGCTTTCGCACGCGGCGCAGATGTGCTGATCCACGACGCGCAGTACAGCGAGGAACATTACCGCGGGCTGCTGGCGGGATTCCCATCCACGCAGGGATATGGACACTCGACCGCCGTCATGGCTGCCGAACTTGCCGCATCTTCCTTAACCGGGGATTTGATTCTGTTCCATCACGACCCCGCCTACTCTGACGATCTGGTCGCCGCGCAAGAGGCAGCCGCGCAAAGGATCTTCCCGAATTCCCGTGCCGCCTTTGAAGGCATGGAGATCAATCTAAAAAATTCGCCTTCATTAACGATCTCACAGGAGATGAAAGAAAGTTCGGATGTAAAATATGTTACGAATGACTGAGATAAAGAAAGACGATACCCGCAATGTGCTCTCGGACATAAAACTGTTCGAGGGCTTAATTTCCACACAGTTAGACTGGGTGGCAAAGCATTCACACCGGCGGGTCTTTGCAGCCGGCACCAATGTAATGACCATCGAACAACCCGGCGAAGCGGTGTATATCATTTTGCACGGCACAGTGAAGATCTACATCGAGCAGGGTGAACGGGATGCGATCCTTTCGGTATTGGGTGCCGGCGACCTGCTTGGAGAGATGAGCCTCATCGACAGTGTGGGACGGTCGGCCAATGTGGTCACACTTGAAAACTCGCTCATGCTGTGGATGGACAAGACTTCATTCAATTACATTCTGGACAACTTCCCCGTGGTGGCGCGCAACCTGGTCAGGATCCTTTCGGCACGGGTGCGGCTCTCCGACCAGATGATCCAGTCTCTCGCCACCCTGGATGTGAACGGGCGGCTGGCGCGTCAACTGTTGGCCTTCTCAGAACGCTACGGCAGGGAAACACCAGACGGAACAAAGTTATCCATCGTGCTGACGCAAAGCGACCTGGCCGGGCTGGTCGGCGCATCGCGCAAGCGGGTCAACCAGACCATGGTCTTCTTCAAGGAGCAGGGTATTGTCAGCACAGACCCTGAAGGACGATTCATTATCCACAAGGCAGAAAAACTGGCCACGTTTTGCGATTAAGCATTTTGGCGGAATAAAAATCTGAGCATCTAGTGGTCGCCGGTTGAACAGGGTTCGGCCGGCGACTATTCGACTACAGACTATTTGGCTATAATCCCGCCATGACCGACTACAAATTCTTCCACTCAACCGAAGTCCGTTATGGGGATCTGGACCCACAAGGGCATGTGAACAACGCAAAATACCTGACCTATTTCGAACAGGCGCGCATCTACTATTTGATACAACTGGGGCTATTCAGCAAGGACCAATCCTTCATGGAAGTGGGCGTCATCATCGCCGATGTCCACATCACCTATCATTCCACCACACATTACGGCGACCCGATCAAGGTCGGCGTGAAGACCACCAAGATCGGCAACAAATCGATGACCGTGGAGCAGTGTGTGATGCATGCCGAAACCGGCAGGGTGATGACGAGCGGCACCGTGGTGCTGGTCACATTTGATTATGAAGGGTTGAAACCCATCACAGTCCCGGACGAGTGGCGGAAGAAGATCGCAGAGTACGAAGGAATGAACGAATAATATCCAACCGTTTTGGAGAAATCATGTCACTTCCCATTATTGACCAAACCTACTTCACTATTTTTCTGGTTGACCTGCTCAACATCGCCTCACCCACCGGCTTCGCTTCACCGGCGGTCGAATTCGTGGAAAACGAACTTTCCAAATATCCGCAGCTCGAACTCTCGCACACCCGCAAAGGCGCTTTGATCGCAAAGTGGAAGGTGAACAACGATAAAGCTCCCGTGGCACTCACCGCCCATGTAGATACTCTCGGCGCGGTGGTCAAAGAGATCAAATCCAACGGGCGGCTGAAGTTAAGCCGCATCGGCGGGATCCAATGGCCGACCGTGGAAACCGAAGGCGTATGGATCATCACCGCCAAAGGACAGCGCATCCGCGGCTCGGTCCTGATCGATACCGCGTCGGGTCACGTTTACAGCGCGGCAGGGAGCGAGACCCCGCGCACCGACGCCCACATGGAAGTCCGCATTGATGCGCAAACAACCTCAGAAGCAGAAACCCGCGCTCTGGGCATTAACATCGGCGATTGCGTAGCCTTCGACACCCGCACTGAGATCACGCATGGTTTCATCCGCTCGCGCTTTCTCGACGATAAAGCATGCGTGGCTAATCTTGTCGCGGCGATCAAATCCATGACCGACGCCGGACTCAGCCCAACGCGCACCACCTACTTCCACATTTCCAACTACGAAGAGGTCGGCCATGGAGCGGCGGCAGGCATCCCTGCCGAAGTTGAAGAATTGATCTCGGTTGACATGGCTGTCGTCGGCGATGGACAGGAATCAGACGAATTCCACGCAACGCTGTGCATCAAAGACAGCGGCGGACCGTATCACGAGGGATTGAATCAAAAACTGCGCGCGCTGGCCGAACAGCACAACATCCCCTACAAGACCGATGTTTATCCCTTCTACGGGTCAGACGGCGAGGCTTTCTGGCGCGCCGGCGGCGATGTGGCTCTCTCGCTCATCGGCCCGGGCATTGATGCTTCACACAACTACGAGCGCGCCCACATGGACGGCTTGAACGCCACCACCAATTGGATCATGGCGTATCTGTTAAGCGAGTAGATAACCAGAGAATAGAACAAGCGATTTGTCCACTGCTCTCTATTCTTCATTCTCCGGAGACTGACAAATGAAACTAGATGCCGCACTACCGCCCATTCAACTAAAGGATGTCCCTGCCATTGCGAAGTCTGCGCAGGAGATCGGATTCGACGCCCTGTGGACTCAGGAAACTCAACACGATCCCTTTCTGCCCTGCACACTGATCGCTGAACATTCAGAGACTCTGCGCTTCGGCACTGCCATTGCGGTCTCGTTTGCTCGCTCGCCCGCCAACCTCGCCTACACCGCCTGGGACCTCTCCTCCCAATCAGGCGGAAGATTTATTCTGGGGCTGGGCACGCAGGTCAAGGCTCACATTGAACGGCGGTTCGGCATGGCGTGGCCGGAATCGGTGACGGGAAAACTGCGCGAACAGATCGAAGTCATCCGCGCATTTTGGGATTGCTGGCAGAACGGCACGAAATTAAATTTCCGCGGCGAATATTACAAAGCGACGCTCATGTCGCCCTTCTTCAACCCCGGCGCGATCGAGCACCCGAACATTCCCATCTACATTGCCGGCGTCAACACCGGGCTGGCCAAGCTGGCTGGTGAAAAGTGCGAGGGCTTCCACGCCCACCCATTCAACAGTCCACGCTACATGAACGAGGTCATTCTCCCGGCGATGGAAGAAGGCTTGCAAAAGGCAGGCAGGAGCCGCTCAGACATCACCATTTCGATGAGCCCGTTCGTGGCGACCTCTCCCGAAGAGCAAGCCTTCGCGCGGATGCAGATCGCCTTCTACGCTTCCACGCCATCCTATCAATCCGTGATGGATCTGCACGGCTGGAGCGAAACCGCGCAGCAACTCTCGGGCTTCGCCGCCAAAGGCGAGTGGGCTGAAATGCCCATGCTCATCACCGACGAAATGCTGAACGAGTTTTGTCTCGTCACCACCCAGGAAAAACTCGCAGAGGATCTGAAGAAACGCTTCAACGGGATCGCAGACCGACTCACGCTGTACACACCCTTCGTCCCCAATGAACGGGATGATTGGTGGAGACAATTGGCAAAAGCCATTAACGATTAACAACAAGCCGGCAGGCAGAATACGAGGAATCTTTCATGAACTTTAACGACTACCAAACCAAATCACGCGGCACTGCAAAATACCCAGCAATTGGGCATGGAGTGGTCTACCCCACCCTTGGGCTGGTCAACGAAGCGGGCGAAGTGGCAGGCAAGATCAAAAAGGTCTTCCGCGACAAAGGCGGCGAGATCAACCCCGAAACCCGCGAAGCCCTCAAAGCCGAATTGGGCGACGTTCTCTGGTATCTGGCACAGGTCGCCACCGAACTGGACCTCTCGCTGGATGAGATCGCAGAATACAACATCGCCAAACTGCTCGACAGACAAGCCCGCGGAAAAATTCAAGGAGACGGCGACAATCGCTAGAACAGCAAAAGTGAAAGCTTTATGATCTGCACAAGCAAATAAAAAGAACGAAAATGAAAAAGCCCGGTTTTGGGCTTTTTTCATCCAAAAACGGGGAAATTCAGATACCTGCCCTTTTGTATAGGGAAACATACGGTAAGATTCAAGTGAATGGGGATAACAGGGAATCAATTGCAGAACGAATTTCTTTCAATGTACAACCTGCAAAAAATTCTAACCTTTTTCCAACGTCGACTTGTCCCGCTTTTTGGTACAATGCCTTAATAATCAGGAGAATAATATGGCCGGAATGGAAAGATTTACACAAAGAGCAAGGCGTGTACTCAGCCTCGCACATCAAGAAGCAGAGCGGGCCCGCCAGAACAGCATAGGCACCGAGCATCTCATCCTCGGACTCATGGATGAAGAAGGCGGCGTTGCCGGGCGCGTACTGCGTGACCTCGGCATGACTCCCGAACGTGTTCGCGAAGTCGTGCAGCGCGTCACCGGCACATCAGCCAGCTTCGATCCCAGCCACATTGAACTTGCAGCAGAAACCCAGCAGGTTCTGGAATTCGCCATTGAAGAAGCCCGCCGTCTGGGGCATCACTACATCGGCACTGAGCACATCCTGCTCGGGCTGATCCGTGTCGAATCCACTGGAATGGAAGTCCTGCGTCGCCTCGGCGTCACCGCAGATCAGATCCGCCGGCAGACCCGCCGCGTCCTCAACGAATCCGCATCCTCCTCCCCGACGCCTGCCGGCCCACAACCGGGCAAGGGCGGCGCCGCGGCGAACAACCCCAAGACCCCGCTGGTCGATCAACTCGCCAGCGACCTGACCTCAAAAGCCGAAGAGAAAAAGCTCGACCCCGTCATCGGTCGTCAAAAAGAGATCGAACGCGTCATTCAAATTTTGGCGCGCCGCACCAAGAACAATCCCGCCCTGATCGGTGAACCGGGCGTCGGCAAGACCGCCATCGTGGAAGGTCTCGCCCAACGCATCATCGACGGCGACGTCCCCGCCCCGCTCATGAACAAGCGCGTACTCCAATTGGATGTAGGCTCTCTTGTCGCGGGCACCATGTACCGTGGTCAGTTCGAAGAAAGACTCAAGCGCATCATCGATGAGTTAAAGCAATCGGGTGCGATCCTGTTCATTGACGAGGTTCATATGCTCGTCGGAGCAGGAGCCGCCGGCTCCTCAGTCGATGCGGCGAACATCCTCAAGCCCGCTCTATCCCGCGGTGAATTGCAGGTTATTGGCGCGACCACTCTCGACGAGTACCGCAAGCACATCGAATCAGACGCCGCGCTCGAACGCCGCTTCCAATCGGTGCAGGTGGATGAACCCTCTGAAGAGGAAACCATTCAGATCCTCAAGGGCATCCGGGGTGCATACGAAGAGCATCACCACCTTGTCATTTCTGACGAGGCGCTCGAAGCCGCCACGCATCTTTCCTCACGCTACGTCACTGAAAGATTTTTACCCGACAAAGCCATTGACCTGATCGACGAATCTTCCTCACGCGTGCGCATGTACAAGAGTCCCGCCGCGAAACACGCCAAGGACCTGTTCGGGCAGCTGCGACAGGCACGCCAGAACCGCACTCTGGCTCAAGAAGAAGGAAACTCGGAAGACATCAAGGAATGGGAAGAGCGCGAGACAGATCTCGGTCAGCAGATCGAACGTCTGCGCACCGGCTGGGATCGCGCCAACAGCCCCGTTGTTTCAGCGGAAGATATCGCCGAAGTCGTATCCATGTGGACCGGTGTGCCGCTCATGCAGTTGGCTGAAGCCGAATCACAGCGTCTGCTCAAGATGGAAGACGAACTTCGCCGCTCCATCATCGGTCAGGAAGATGCGATCGTGGCCATCTCCCGCGCTGTGCGCCGCGCACGCGCCGGGCTCAAAGACCCGAAACGCCCCATCGGCTCATTCATGTTCCTCGGACCCACAGGCGTGGGCAAGACCGAGTTGACCAAGTCACTTGCCAAGTTCATGTTCGGCAGTGAAGAAGCCGCCATTCAATTGGATATGTCTGAGTTCATGGAGCGTCACACCGCCGCCCGCCTGGTGGGTGCCCCTCCCGGATACGTCGGCTACGAAGATGCCGGTCAATTGACCGAAGCCCTGCGCCGCCGCCCGTACTCCATTGTCGTCTTCGATGAGATTGAAAAGGCTCACCCTGAAGTCCACAACATGCTGCTCCAGATCATGGAAGAGGGTCACCTCTCCGATGCGAAGGGACGCAAGGTGGATTTCCGCAATGCGATCATCGTCATGACCTCCAACATCGGCGCGGACATGATCAAGAACCAGACTTCGCTCGGCTTTGCGCTCAAACGCGATGAAGCGACTGAAGAAAAACTTTCCTACGACGATATGCGCAAGCGTCTCAATGAGTCGCTTAAGCGCGCCTTCCGCCCGGAATTCATCAACCGCATGGACTCCATCGTCATCTTCCGCTCGCTCAACAAGGAAGATATCCAGCAGATCGTTTCGCTCGAACTATTCAAGGTCTCGGAACGTCTCAAGGACCACCAGATCGTGCTGACCGCCTCTGAAGAAGCGCTTTCGCTGCTCGCTTCACAAGGCTACGATGCGGAATTTGGCGCCCGCCCGCTGCGCCGCGTCATCCAGCAGAAGGTGGAAGACCCGTTGTCGGACCGTGTGCTCGGCGGCGAATTTCTGAACGGAGACTCCGTCAAAGTGGAAGTCAACGATGATGGCGAGTTGGTGCTCAATAAACTGAGCGAAAAACTCCCGGAACCAAGTCTGTAAATAAATTATGTTGGGGCACGGCTTTGCTGTGCCCCAACGCTTATCATGACAAAACAAGAACTACTCAAGCAAGCAGATTACACCTTCCAACGCGGCAATCGGGAACTGGCAAAAAAGTACCTGTCAGATTTCCTGGCGAAATATCCCGAAGAAGAAGCCGCGTGGATGCTGATGGCACGCATCCTGGAAGACCCGGAACAGAAGACCGCCTGTTACGAGCGTGTGCTTAAGCTCAACCCGAACAATGCCGAGGCAAAGATCGGGTTGACGCGAATCAAACTCCCAGGCAAGACGATCCCCAAAAATCTTTTGATCGCCAATCAGTCGAATCCATCCGCCCGCCCATCGCGGACGTTCATGCGCGGATTTGGGATCTTCGCGGCGCTGGTGTTGGTGCTGGGCAGCACATCCTTTGTGGTAGCACGCAACACTCCATCCTCGGCGGTCGCCAGCCTGTTGACGATCGCCACCCCGACCCTCTACACTGGCAGCCCGATCAGCGGCGATGTCGCGTCACAAACGCGAGCCAGGATCAGCGCACAATATCCGCAGTACGCGCCGCTTGTGGACGCGTTGATCAGCTTTGCAGTGGATAACGCCGAGAGCGGGTTGGAAGGCGCGCCCGAACGTCCCGGCGTGCAAATGGTTCCTTCGGAATCCACCGCTCTCGAGGCGATGACCGCCTTTGAAAAGGCGCTCCCTCAGCCCGGGTCACTCTCCTCTGTCACGCTCACCGAAAAGCAGTTGACTTCATGGCTGGCGTTGGAAATACAGAACACTCCCGACCTGCCGTTCAGTGATATGCATGTTTACTTGCAGAATGACCAGATCCAGCTTTGGTGCATGGTGAATGGCACAACGAATTCCACATCCGCGCTGATCACGGGCAGCCTCGGCATTGACTCGAACAAAAATCCAAAAATTCAAATCGAGTCGATCCAGATCGGCACACAACCCCTGCCCGGCATGCTGGTCTCACAGATGGAAGCCTGGCTCAATCAGTTCATTCTGGACAAGATCGCCCAACAGTCACCGGGGCTGCAGGTGATGAACGTAAATGTCTCGAACGGGTTGATCACAGTTTCGGGAATGAGATAAAGAAATCAAAAAAACGACCGCCTATCGGCGGTCGTTTTGCATAAACTGTTATCTTTCCTTAATAATATTTTCGCCTTTGACAGCATCTGAAAGGTGTCGAGCCGAAATCATTTGGAACAGGAGAATTTATCATGAGCAGTTCTTACGAAACCACAACCCTTGCCGGCGGATGCTTCTGGTGTCTGGAAGCCGTGTTCGATGAAGCAAAGGGAATCATCTCTGTCGAGTCAGGATATGCCAATGGGCATGTTCCCAACCCAAGCTACCGTGATGTATGCGGCGGGGACACGGGACACGCGGAAGTGGTGCGGGTCACCTTTGACCCGGCCGTGATCTCGTTCCGCGACATTCTCAACGTCTTCTTTGCCATTCACGACCCGACCACACTCAACCGTCAGGGCGCGGATGTCGGCACGCAATACCGTTCGGGGATCTATTATCACACCCCTGAGCAAAAGGAGATCGCAGAGAGCCTCATCCGCGAGCTGAATGCCCAGGGGATCTGGAACAGCCCGATCGTTACGGAGGTCGAGCCGCTCAAGGATTTCTATCTCGCCGAAGATTATCATCAGGAATACTTTGCGCGCAATCCTTTCCAGCCATATTGCATGGCGGTCGTCTCGCCGAAGGTATCGAAATTTCGAAAACACTTTTTAGGGTTATTGAAGAAACAACCCGCATAAAAATCCGCGAGAGCACAGGGTTGCCTGTGCTCTTTTTTTTCGTTTTGCCCAATTCAGCCGAAAAATAGTCTGTGTTAGAATAATATTCATCTCCCTTTCATGAGGAATTTTGTGTCCAACACATCCAAGACCGTTCAAGCAACTCCACTTAATCCCCGCAAGCGGGCGATCGTAGTCGGCGCTTCCGGCGGGATCGGCGCTGCCCTCTCCCGCAAACTTGCCCGCGAGGGATTCTCCATCGCGCTCGTGGACCGGGACCGGGGCTCTCTGCAATCTCTGTGCGATGACATCAACAAAACTTCAGGCGAAACCCGCGCGCTGATCTACGAACACGATGTTACAAAATACAACTCCGTGCCCGACACTCTGCGCCGCATCATTGCCGACCTTGGCGGGATCGACACGCTGGTGTACATCGCCGGTGTGATCTACTTCCCCGCCATCGATGAGTATAACTTTGCCGAAGACCACAAGATGGTCGAGGTGAATCTGCTCGGCGCAATGGCATGGACCGGCGCAGTTGCCCCGCTCTTTCAAAATGCCAAAGGCGGACAGATCGTCGGCATCTCCTCGGTAGCCGGTGACCGCGGGCGTGTGAGCAACCCCGGATACAACGCGTCCAAAGCCGGTCTCACCAACTATCTCGAGGCGCTCCGCAACCGGCTCACCCGCCACGGCGTGAACGTGCTCACGGTCAAGCCGGGCTTCGTCAAGACTCCCCCCACGCTCAACAATGTAAAGAAGCTCATGTTCGCGGTCGAACCCAATGTTGCCGCAGACATGATCTGGGATGGGATGAAGAAACGCAAGCAGACCATTTACGTTTCGGGCATCTGGAAGTTGATCATGCTCGTCATCCGCCACATCCCGTCCGTTATCTTCCGCCGTCTTAGTTTCTAATCAAATGCTTCGGGAAACCGAAGCATTTGCATGGTAAGTCAAAATGAACATCACAAAAAGCTTCACCCAACTGGAAAACTTCGGCCACTCGCACAGCGCGCCGGCATATTTCATCCAAATCAACATCCCCGAAGAGATCACAGAAGTTTTTGATTACGCAAAAAAGGCAGGGCTGAAAGTCACCGCCCGTGGAGCCGGACGCAGCTACAACGATGCGGCGCTGGCCGGCGGCGGCATCGTGCTCGACATGCGCGGCATGAACGCCATCACCCGCTGGGATAAATCCACCGGGCTGGTCACCGCCCAGCCGGGCACCACGCTCGAACAGCTTTGGCAAAAGGTGGAACCCGATGGCTGGTGGCCGCCTGTTGTGTCAGGCACAATGAAAACAACCTTGGGGGGATGTCTTAGCGCGAACATTCACGGCAAAAACAATTTCAAAATGGGAACCTTTGGTGAGCATGTGGTCGAATTCACCGCCATCCTGCCCACCGGCGCCGAAGTCACCTGTTCACCAAAAAAGAACGCGGACCTGTTCTACGCCATGATCAGCGGACTTGGGATGCTGGGCATTTTCACTTCTGTGACCATGCAAATGAAGCGCATCCACTCCGGACTTTTGACCGTGGACGCCTACCCCGTGCCCAATTTACACGGACAGCTTTCCGCTCTGCTGGATGGCGCGCCCCACAACGATTACATCGTCGGCTGGATGGACGGTCTCGCGAAAGGAAAATCGCTTGGTCGCGGACAGATCCACGCGGCGCATTACCTGCACGAAGGCGAAGACCCAAATCCGCGCGAGACGATGAAGATCAAGAATCAGATCCTGCCGCCATACATCTTCGGTGTATTTCCCAAGGCTCTTCTGCACTACTTCATGTCGCCCTTCATGAACAACTTCGGCACATGGGGGGTGAATACTGCGAAATATATCGCATCCATTCGCAAGCACACCTTCCGCCAATCACATGCCGCATTCCATTTTCTGCTGGACTATGTTCCCAACTGGGAGCTTTCCTACGGGCGCAGCGGGTTGATCCAATATCAATCCTTTGTGCCGAAGGAAACCGCCGAAGCCGCATGGATTGAGATCATCAAACTCTCGCACAAGAATCGCCTGCCCACCTACCTGGGCGTGACCAAACGTCACCGCCCCGATAAATTTCTGCTGACACATGCCGTGGATGGTTTCTCACTCGCCATGGATTTCAAAGTGACCAACAGCAACCGTTCCCGTTTGCGAACCATGTTACAGGAATTTGACAAAATCATTTTGCAGGCAGGCGGCAGGTTTTATTTTGCAAAGAACAGTGAAACCACCGCCCAAACAGCGCAGGCCTTTTATGGCGAAGAAACGGTTGCCGAGTTTAGAAAATTTAAAAAACGCTGCGACCCGAACGGGTTGCTGGAATCGGATCTGTACCGAAGATTATTCGGATGACCGTCTCTCACATTTCACGCATCATGTTTCAAGTGATGCGTGAAATGTGATTTTGCCTCCATCTTATTGTTATGTCTATCGAAATTCACGACCTCGGACTGGTTGATTA
>JAGNWT010000011.1:50185-63515 GCA_017985935.1 Anaerolineales bacterium
CGAAGATTATTCGGATGACCGTCTCTCACATTTCACGCATCATGTTTCAAGTGATGCGTGAAATGTGATTTTGCCTCCATCTTATTGTTATGTCTATCGAAATTCACGACCTCGGACTGGTTGATTACAAAACTGCATGGGACCTGCAGAATGAATACGCGGCGGAGATCGCAGAGGGGAAACGTCCGCCAACCCTGCTTTTACTTGAACATCCCCACGTGTACACGTTTGGAAGAAAAGGTCACGCCGAAAATTTGCTTTGGAGCGAAGATCAGCTAAGGCAAAAAGGCATTGTCACGCACTGGGTGGACCGCGGTGGAGATGTCACCTATCACGGACCCGGGCAGCTGGTGGGCTACCCTCTCTTTCCGCTTGGCAAGATCAACACCGGCGACAAACTCCCCGAAGCCGATTATGTGGGCTATGTCCGCAGGTTGGAGGAAACTCTGATCGGGATGCTGATGCGCTTCGGGATCGGAGCAGGTCAACGGTCAGGAATGAGCGGAGTGTGGGTGCAGGCAGATGTGTATTCGAGATGTCCGCGCTGCAAGCCGCAAGATCGTCAAAAGCCGGCGAAGATCGCCGCCATCGGCATCAAAGTGGATGTGAACGGAGTCTCGCGTCACGGCTTTGCTTTGAACGTAAACCCCGACATGGAGTATTGGGATGGCATCATCGCCTGCGGGCTGAACGAGCCTGTGGTCTCACTGGCAGACCTGCTAACCCCTGCGCCTTCGATGGAACAGGTAAAGGAAGAGACAGCCCGGTCGTTCCGGGAATCATTTGCAGTTTAATGGCTGGCACTTTCGTGTGATTGGGGGATGAAAAAAGGCCAAGTACAATCAGAACATTCTTTAATGAGGTGACCATGACCACTCCCCAAAGATCCAATTTCACCCGCAGGGATTTTCTACGGCTAAGCGGGGCGTTCGCCGCAACGACCCTGCTTGCAGCCTGCGCCCCCGATGAGCAAACACCGGGTCCGGTTGAGATCCCGACCGGGCAGATAAATCTCCCGATCGAGCCCACCACCGCCCCGCCGCCGCTGGTCGCCCTGCCTATCATTGCGCTCAGCCGCATGAGCTTTGGGATTCGCCCCGGCGATATGGATGCTTTTCTTGCGCTCGGCGGCACAGACGATGAGCGCCTGCAAGCCTATGTAAACCAGCAATTGAATCCCGACTCGATCGACGACTCGGATTTTGAAACACGCTACAACGCGGCGGGATTTGAAACCCTGCACAAGACCCATGAACAGTTGTACGCCGACCACATCGCAAGCAACCCCTACGACTCCAATGACGATACCTACTGGGAATGGTACAGCAAGCCCGCTTACGAACTTGTCGATGCCACCATCCTGCGCGCGGTGTTCAGCAAAAAGCAGCTCGTGGAAGTGCTCGCCGATTTCTGGCACAACCACTTCAACATTTTCTTCTGGCAGGACGATGGCGTTCCGCTGCTTGTCTCTTACAACCGCGATGTACTGCGCGCCAACCTGCTCGGCAATTTTCGGCAAATGCTCGAAGCGGTTGCCAAGCACCCGTCTATGCTGTATTACCTGAATCAAAATAACAGCAGCGATGCCGGTCCCAATGAAAATTTTGCGCGCGAACTTTTTGAGCTGCACACTCTGGGCGCGGAGAATTACCTCGGCGTACGCGACCCGAACTCGGTCGAGAAAGGCTCCGACGGCATCGCCATCGGCTATGTCGATAACGACGTTTACGAAGCGGCGCGCTGCCTCACCGGCTGGCGTATCGATGACGACCTCGGGGAGTGGGAAGACGGCATCGAAAAGACCGGCAACTTCATTTACTACAAACCCTGGCACGACCGCTTCAACAAACTCGTGCTCGGCAGGTACATCGAAGCGGATCAGCCCGATATGAAAGATGGGATGGACGTGCTCGACCTGCTAGCGAATCATCCCGGCACGGCGCGGCACATCGCGCGGAAGTTATGCAGGCGGTTCATTGCCGACGTTCCACCTGATTCTGTTGTGCAGGCAGCCGCCGCCACCTTTATGGAGTTCCGCTCCGCGCCCGACCAATTAAAACGCGTCATGGAGACCATTTTGCTCAGCAATGAATTCAAACAAAGCTGGGGCAACAAGATCAAACGTCCGCAGGAAGCGGCTTACTCCATGATGCGCGCGCTCAACTCCGACTTCACACGCGTGCCAAGCGGAATCTCATGGCTGATCGGCATGATGGGTCAGCCCATCTTCGAGCGCCGTTCGCCCGATGGATACCCCGATGTGAAAGAAGCGTGGGCAAACTCCATGTCTATTTTGTATCGTTGGAACATGGCGGTAGGCATCGCAGACAACTGGATGGACGATGACCAGGGGCGCACCATGCAGACCGATGTGTACGGGCAAACGCCGGTCGAGATCCGCACCGCGAACGGACTCGCAGATTTCTGGATCCTTCGCCTGCTCGGCAGGACGATATCCGATGAAGGACGCGCCGCCATCGCGGCTGTGATGGCGCAAGAATACGGCGCAGATGAGACGCTGCCAGATGACCATGTTCAATATGTTCTGCCCGCCATGGTTGAAGTGATCCTGATGAGCCCCGAGTTCCAATGGAAGTAAACATGCCAAAGAAAACTTTTCCCCGCCGACAATTCCTTCAAGGCTGTTCCGCCGCTATCGCTTCGATGGCTGGCGCAAAGCTCACCAATCTTGCCTTTGCCAAACAGGACAACCCAGCCGACACTTTGGTGGTGGTCTTCCTGCGCGGCGGATGGGATGCGCTGAACGTGGTCCCTCCACGCGATGGCAGCGACCGAGGCTTTTACGAAAAGTCCCGCCCCGATATTAAGATCTCAGACCTGCTGCCGCTCAATGACCAGTTTGGACTGCACCCGTCCATGTCGCCGCTATTTGACCTGTACCAGGCTGGCAAAGCGGGAGTGATCCACGCCGTGGGACTCGACCATGACACACGCAGTCACTTTGACGCACAGGAATTCATTGAACTGGGCACTCCTGGCATGAAGAACACGACCTCAGGATGGATCACCCGCCACCTGCAAGGTCAGGGCATCTCATCCATTTTGCCGGTGCTATCCACCGCCGGTCAACCGACCTCCTTGTTGAATTTCACACCCACCGTCAGTTTGAGCACGCCCGCCGACTTCTCGCAATGGGATAACGGATTGGTCGTCTCGCAGCAAAAAGCCTTGCGGCAGTTATATAAAAGTGGAGACTCTCTCATGCACCGCGCCGGCGCAAGAACTTTGGACGCGCTTGATATCGTCAGCCCGCTAACGAACGGCGAGTACCAGCCATCCAACGGCGCATTTTACAATGATGATGAATTTGGAATACAACTAAAGACGGTTGCGCAAATGATCAAATTGGATGCCGGTCTGCGCGTTGCCGCAGTGGACTTTGGCGGTTGGGACACACATGAATATCAGAACGACCGCGAAGGCGGCTACATGGCAGACCTGCTTGGCAGCCTCGCCTCCGGGCTTTCCAATTTTTATCTCGATCTCGATTCGGGATACACGGAAAAATTATCGGTCGTGGTCATCAGCGAGTTCGGACGCCGTCTCGTTCAGAACGAATCCTACGGCACAGATCACGGTCACGGGAGCGTGATGTTCACTCTGGGCGGCAATGTCAATGGCGGACAGGTCTTTGGCAATTGGCCCGGCTTGAACAATGACCAGCTTTACGACCACGCCGATCTCGCCGTCACCACGGATTACCGCCAGGTGATGGGAGAGCTGCTTTCCAAACGACTCGGGAACACCAACCTAGAGGCGGTCTTCCCCGGGTTCTCAGGGAGTTACGCTCCCCTCGGCATCTTCAAATAAAAAACAACTCCCGCTAAAGCGGGAGTTGTTTTTTATTTTATTCATCCACCACCCAGCGATCACGTCCACTGCTTTTCGCTTTGTACATGGCGTTATCTGCGCGGTTGAGCAGCGTATCCCAGGTATCCACTCCATGCTGATATTGGGCAATGCCCAAACTAATGGTTACGGACAAAGACTGGGAACCGCCTTGAATGGAGATCTTCAACTCGCGCACTTGTTTGCACAAACGCGCAGCCTGCTCTGTCGCGGCTTTCGCATCCGAGCTTGGCAAAATAATTAAAAATTCCTCGCCGCCATAACGCCCCACCGCATCCGGGTGCCGGATGTGATTCTTTAACTGCAGGGCAAGGCTCCGCAGCACCTCGTCTCCGGCGATATGCCCGTATGTATCATTCACAGATTTAAAGCGATCAACATCCACCACTGAAACAGAAAGCTGGGTCTTGTATCTTTCGGCGCGCAACACTTCATCTTGAAGTTCCTTCACGATCACCCGTCGGTTATACAGGAAGGTCAGCGCGTCGATCTGCGCCACTTCCTGAGCCTGGATCATGACCAGTTCCATTTCCACCTGTTTGTTGCGGGCGATCTTTTTTGCGATCTCGCTTTCGATCTGGAACATCTTGGCTTGCCTGCCCAATTGGTCAATGACCTCCTGAAAAGCAGGGTCTGAATTGATCTCGTCAGCGATGAAAAGCCTGCGGTCGTCTTGAGCGGGGATCAAGAGACAGTCGCAATATTGAGCCTGTCCTCCCTCGTTCGTCGGCAGGGGAAGCTTAACGATCCAGTGCTCCTTGAACTTCGAATCCAGCCGGACCGTGACCTGACCTCTATCCCTTTGGGAAAAAAAATCCTCAAGCATATTCGCTGAGGGAAACATCGTTCGGTAGGAATCAAAAGCCTCGTTGCATGCAACCAAAGTTCCGTCGCGTTCAAGAAGTGCGATCAATGCGCGGGGGTGTCTGAGGATCTCTCCCGCCTCATTCCGTGAGATCAGATCAACCAGCTTTTTCATCATAGTCATTGTAGCCCATCCATCCGGCTTTTTATACCCACCTTACAAATTTAGAAACCCCAACCAACTTGCTAGCGGGGACCGCGTCTGCCGAATTGGCGTTCAAGCGCATCCACCGACAAGTGGATCATCGTCGGTCTCCCATGCGGACAGGTGCGCGGGGAAGCGCAGGCTTCGAGATCGTTCAACAGGGCACGCTGCTCCTCGGTCGTGAGAGTCTGTCCGCCTTTGACAGCCAGCCGCTTGCAAACACGCGCCGCGAGTTTCGCTTCCACTTCAGATTGCAGCGGCGCTTCATCTTCTTCAAAATCTTCCACCAGTGCCCGCAAAGCGAATGACGGATCGCCGCCCGCGAACAAGGCAGGCATGGCGCGGACCTGGAACGTGTTCGTGCCGAATTCCTCCACCTCAAAACCGAAGTGATTCAAAAAAGGCAATTGCGGAAGCAGCGCCTTCGCCGATTGCGGGGGCAGGGTCACCACCTCGGGAGCGAGCAGCGCCTGCGAAGGGATGCTCTTGCGGTCGTGCTGCGCCATCAATTTTTCGAACAGCACCCGCTCGTGCGCAGCATGCTGGTCGACGAGATACAAACCGTCCGGTCCCTCGGCGACGATATAGGTCGAGCCGATCTGACCGATGAGACGGAGCAAGGGAACGGTATTGAAGGTTGCAGGCTGAACGTTTGAAGGTTGGGCGTTCGGCGATGATTCATTTTCAACCTGTAACTTGTCACCTTCAACTTGCAACTCATCATCGTGTGCAATGCTCCAATCGATCCCGACCTCTCTCGGCTCAGTTGGAGTTGACCGTGCTCCGCCCCACAACTGCGGCGAGACCGATGCCACGGGCGTATACGCCAGCAGCGCCTTGCGCGCGGCGCGTTGAACGAAACTAAATATCTTTTCCTGGCTTCTAAAGCGGACTTCAGCTTTGGTCGGGTGGACGTTCACATCCACATCTTCGGGGGCGACCTCCAGGAACAAAGCCGTGAGCGGATAACGCCCCACCATCAGCAGGGTGTGATAGGCTTGCAATAAAGCCGTGGTCAGCGAGAACTCCTGCACCCAGCGCCCATTGACGAAGAAAGTGATCTCTTTTCGATTCGAGCGGGTCAACGATGTGGGGCTCACAAACCCCGTCAATGAAATGCCATCCTCCCGATCCATCACTTCCAACATCTGCTTCGCCACATCCACGCCGTACAGCGCGGCAAGAATGGCTCGCCTGTCGCCGTCGCCGGCGGTCTGTAAAGTGACCTGCTTGCCGTCTGCCACCTTGAAGCGCACATTCGGGTAAGCCAGCGCGTAACGCGTGACCAGAGAATCAATAGCGCGGCGTTCGGTCACATCGGTCTTCAGGAATTTCAAACGCGCAGGCACGTTGTAAAAGAGATTTTCCACACGCAGCACCGTGCCAATGGGCGCGCCCACTTTTTCCACTTTCCCCGAAATGCCCCCATCCACTTTCAGGCGCGCGCCTTCCCTGGCGGCAGCGACCCGTGAGGTGATGGTCATGTTCGAAACCGAGCCAATGGATGCCAGAGCCTCGCCCCGGAAACCCAATGTCGAAATGTGGAACAAGTCTTCGGACTGAACCAGCTTCGAGGTCGCGTGACGCGCCGCGGCCAGTTCCAGCTCGTGGGCAGGGATGCCATGTCCGTCATCTGCCACTTCGATCAGAGACCGCCCCGCATCCGCGATCGAAATGGAAATATTCTTCGCGCCGGCATCGAGCGCGTTCTCGGTCAATTCCTTCACCACCGAAGCGGGACGTTCAACAACTTCACCCGCGGCGATCTGCGAAGAAACCTCTGAAGATAAAAGGCGAATAGGCATGAGCAGATTATACCCATGACGCCCATAAATCAAAGCACAATTTGCGGGCGGGTATTATATAATCTCCCAATGCGATTCACCACCATTTTCTTCGACCTCGACGACACCCTGTACCCGCCGACCACAAATTTGTGGAAAGCCATCAAAGAGCGCATGAACATTTTCATGCGCGAGCGAATGGACATCCCCGAAGATGAGATCCCCGCGCTGCGGGAAAAATATTACCTGCAATACGGCACCACCTTGAAAGGACTGGAAAAACACCACAACATCAATGTGGAGGATTTCCTGGCTTTTGTGCATGACCTGCCCCTCGGCAAATACCTGACCCCAGACCCGAATCAACGCTCGGTCATCGAGTCTCTCCCGACCCGCAACCTGATCTTCACCAACGCAGACGCTCCTCACGCTGAAAGAGTGCTGACCGCCTTAAACCTGCGCGACCTCTTCCAAACCATCGTGGATGTGACCAGGGTCGCCCCGTACTGCAAGCCCATGCCCGAATCCTTTGAGATCGCCATGCGCCTCGCAGGCGAAACCGACCCATCGCGCTGCGTGATGATCGACGACCTGCGCCGCACCACCCGCGCCGCGCGCGAGGCGGGCATGTTCAGCATCCTCTACGACAACACATGGTCGGTGGATGACGCGCACACCCACTTCACCGATTGGAACGACCTTGTCAATATTCTGGAGGCGCAATAATGGAATCAAGCCGGGCTACCATCGCGGCGGTGATATTCATCGTCGTCATTGTCGGCATCAACTTCTTCATGTACGGCATCGTGCGCGGACTGATGCGCTCGAGCCGCAAGGGGGGCAGCGTCTTCGAAACCCTCGGAAAGACTTTCAACCCCGCCGCCCAGAAAAAGGACGATGAACTGCAGGAACTACGCCAACGGATCGAAGAACTGGAAAAGGGTAAAAATTCAGATTCGGGGACATCTAAATAGAAACCACCGGAAATACGACCGCACAGCAACCCGTTCTTACAAAAATCGTATAAAGTATTCAGCAAACATTAATCACCGGATGGTATCTTTTCCGTATGTAAGCCTAAAACTGGAGATCATTTATGAATAAAACTTTAAAGAGTATTCTGCTTGTTCTGGTTGTGATCGTGGTTGCCCTCGGCTCCTTCGCCGGCGGATTCGTAACCGGGCACTTCATTCCCCTCGTAAGCATCCCCGGACTGCCCAGCAATGTTGCCATCGAAGCGAACCCCACCACATCACCAGATCAGCAGTCCGCCACCCCGCAGGAATTTCAGACCCTCTTTGCCCCGTTCTGGGAAGCCTGGAACCTCGTCCATGAGAACTATGTAGACCAACCTGTAGACGATGTTGCGTTGATGCGCGGCGCGATCAGCGGCATGATGGACGCCCTCGGTGACGAGCATTCCTCCTACATGGACCCCAAGGATTTTGCGGCTGCCAACTCCAGCCTGGAAGGTGAATATGAAGGCATTGGCGCTTTCGTAGACACCACCACCGAATACCTGACCATCACAAGCCCGATGCCCGGCTCCCCTGCCGAACGCGCCGGCTTGCAATCTGGCGACCAGGTGGTTGCCATTGACGGAGAAGACATGACCGGCGTGGATGCCGAAGTGGCGCGCCGCAAGGTGATCGGTCCCGCCAACACCATTGTCCATCTCACCGTCATGCGCGATGGCGAAGATGAACTTCTTGAATTTGACATCACCCGTGAGAAGATCACGCTGAAGTCTTCCACCGGAGAGATGCTGGAAAACGATATCGCCTACATTCAGATCACCACCTTCGGCACAAAGACCACCCCTGAGCTGCTCGCCACATTGAACGACCTGATGGCGCAGAATCCCAAGGGCATTATTCTGGACCTTCGCAACAACGGCGGCGGCTTCCTGCAAACCTCGGTGGAGGTTGCGTCGCAGTTCATGGCGGACGGCGTGGTTCTATATGAAAAGTACGGCGACGGCACCCGCACCACCTATGATGTCATCCCCGGCGGCATGGCCACCGACCCGAAAATTCCGATGATCGTGCTTATCAACGAAGGCTCTGCTTCCGCCTCTGAGATCGTGGCTGGCGCATTGCAGGATACCGGCCGCGCCAAACTGGTGGGCGTCACATCCTACGGCAAGGGCTCAGTGCAAAATTGGATCCCGCTCACCGGCGATAACGGCGCTGTGCGAGTCACCATTGCCAAGTGGCTGACCCCGAACGAGAACACCATTCATGGCATCGGCTTAACGCCCGACTTCATCGCCGAGCGCACCGAGGAAGATTACCAGGAGGATCTCGACCCGCAGCTCGACAAAGCTGTGGAAGTCCTTTTGGAGATGATCAACAAATAACCGTATTGGAAAGAATCGGAGGTAAACATGTTCTTTGACCCTACCTACCTGATATTCATGATCCCCGCCTTCATTTTGATGGGGTTGACTTCATGGTATGTCAGGTCAGCTTACAGCAAGTGGAGCCGCGTGGCGGCTCAAAGCCGATTGACCGGCGCGCAAGCCGCGCAGAGATTAATGTCCACTGGCGGCATGTATGGACTGCAGATCCGCGGTGTGGCGGGAGAACTCACCGACCACTATGACCCGCGCAACAAGACCCTGTTCCTTTCGAACGGCGTGGCGAACGGCGCATCGGTCGCATCGCTTGCCATCGCGGCGCATGAACTCGGTCACGCCATGCAGGATGCGGAAGATTACTTCCCTCTGCGATTCCGCTCTGCGCTCGTGCCGCTCGTCAACATCGGCTCGAACCTCGGCTGGATCCTGATCATGATCGGGCTGTTCTTGAACTTCACCCAGCTCGCCTGGGTTGGCGTGATGGTCTTCGCCGGTGGAGCGGTCTTTGCTCTCGCCACCCTGCCCGTGGAATTTGACGCATCGGCCCGCGCGAAACAACTGCTCGTGCAGACCGGCATCATCCAGACCGAGCAGGAACAACGCGGAGTCAACGCTGTGCTCAACGCCGCCGCGCTGACCTATGTCGCAGGATTGGTCACCGCCATTTTGCAATTGCTGTATTATGTCTCTCTCATAAGCGGCAGAAGCAGAGACTGATCATTACCAATCAAAAAAAAGAGCGGACCAAAAGTCCGCTCTTTTTTTATGAGTATAATCATCGAGATGAAGAAATTATTTTTTATTGTTGTTTTATTCCTCGGCATTGCAGTGGTGGTGCTCAGTTTCAGCGAGTTGGAAACGATCATGCTTACCCTGCAGAAAGCGCACCTGACCTTCTTCATTCTTGCCATTCTGGTGCAGATGGTATGGTTCATCACCACGGCGCGCATGTACCAATCGATCTTCCACCTGCTCGGTGTGCACGAATCTGTGCTGACCTTGAGCCGGATCGCCACAGCGGCGAACTTCATCAATGTGGTCGCGCCCACTGCCGGCGTGGGAGGGATCGCGCTCTTCGCTTCGGAAGCGCGGCGGCGCGGACATCCCGCCGGCAAAGTAACGGTCGCGGCAGCCTTATTCCTCCTGCTCGATCAAGCCGCGTTCCTCGTTGTCCTTGCGCTGGGATTGTTCGTGCTCGCACGCCGCAACGATCTTGATGCGAGTGAAATTTCGGCTTCGATCTTTTTGTTGGGCATCGCGGTCTCCTACGCTTTCATTCTTTATCTCGGCTATCGCTCGGAGGAAAAATTGGGCAGCCTGCTGGCAAAGGTTGCCCGGGCTGTCAACCGCGTGGTTCTTTTTTTTCGCAAGCAGGAATATTTGAGCGAGGTCCGCGCGCATGAATTCGCGCATGAAGTTGCTGAAGGTTTTTCAGGGCTTACAGAAAAACCTTCAAGTTTGTTCCGCCCCATCCTGTGGGGAATTTTGGACAAAGTCTTATTGATGATCATCTTGATCTTTTCGTTCCTTTCGTTTGAAGTTCCCTTTTCAGCGGGCACCATCATCGCCGGTTTTTCCATCGCATATTTATTTTTGATCGTCTCGCCCACCCCTTCTGGCATTGGCATTGTGGAAGGTCTCATGCCGCTGGCGCTCACCTCGCTCAACGTGGGCTGGAGCCACGCGGTGGTCATCACCCTCACCTACCGCACCGTCACCTTTTGGGTTCCCTTCGGCATCGGCGCGTGGGCGTTCCGATCTCTGCACACAGGCGGCGAGGAGCCGTCTGCCATTTAACCATGCTCAATCAACTGCTTGATCTTTGGAAACGGGATGAACAGACCGCGCCGAATCTTTTCGCGTGGAGGACGACTCCGCCGCGCGCGGCGCAAACGCATCCCTTCCCGACCGATCTGCCTGCTCCGCTGCGAGAGACATTATCTTCCCGCGGCATTTCCACGCTGTACTCGCACCAACTTTCCGCGTGGACTCACACCCGCGCCTGCCGAAACATCATCCTTGCCACAGGCACCGCCAGCGGAAAGACACTCGCCTACAACCTGCCCGTGCTGTCAGAACTGATCCAAAACCCTGAAGCGCGCGCGTTATATCTCTTCCCAACCAAAGCCCTCGCGCAAGACCAGTTATCCACGCTTGCAAACCTGAAACCTGAAGTCTGGAACATATCACCGGCAATTTACGATGGCGATACCCCGCAATCTGCCCGCTCAATCATCCGCAGGAACGCGCGCATTGTGTTGTCCAACCCCGACATGCTCCACACGGGAATCCTGCCGCATCATTCCAACTGGCTCGACTTTTTCAGTAATTTGAAATTCATCGTCATTGACGAAGCCCACACCTACCGCGGAGTCTTCGGCTCGCATGTTGCCAATGTCATCCGCAGGCTCAAACGTGTGGCGGAATTTTACGGCGCGCGCCCGCAGTTCATCCTTGCCTCCGCGACGATCGCAAATCCAAAAGAACTTGCCGAAGCCCTGATCGAAGCAGAAGTGGAGTTGATCGACAACGATGGATCTTCACGCGGTGAACGTCACTTCATCATCTACAATCCGCCCGTGACGAATCCGGCGCTTGGCTTGCGCAAGAGCAGCCTGCTCGAAAGCGTGCGCCTCGCCACAGACCTGCTCACGCACAATATTCAATCCGTGGTCTTTGCCCGCACCAGAAGAAGTGTGGAAATTATTCTCACCTACCTGCAGTCGTCACTAGCCAATCGTCAGGCTGAGATCCGCGGCTACCGCTCGGGTTATCTTCCGCTTCAACGGCGCGAGATCGAGCAGGGACTGCGCGACGGCTCGGTGAAAACTGTCGTGGCAACGAATGCCCTCGAACTGGGAATCGACATCGGCGGGTTGGGAGCGGCGGTCATTGTCGGGTATCCGGGCACCATCGCGAGCGTGCGCCAGCAGGCGGGTCGGGCGGGACGCGGAGATGATCCCGCAGTGTCGATCCTGGTCGCGTCGGCGAATCCGCTTGACCAGTTCCTTGCGCATCATCCCGATTATTTCTTCGGCAGTTCACCCGAACAGGCGCTGATCAACCCGAATCATTTGCTCATCCTGCTCGAGCATTTGCGCTGCGCCCTGTTCGAACTGCCCTTCAAGAATGGAGACAGATTCGGCTCGCTCTCCGATGAGATGACGGAAGAATATCTTCACTTCCTGCTGAGCAACAACGAGATCCATCTCTCAAATGAAAAATATTTCTGGATGCAGGATGCCTATCCCGCCGCGAACATCTCCCTGCGTTCCGCGTCGCCGCAAAGCGTCGTCCTGCAATCGACCGCAGACGATGGACGCCCGCTGACGGTCGGCACTGTGGACGGCGAATCCGCGGCGTGGATGGTACACCCCGGCGCGATCTACATGCACGAAGGTCAGCAATATTTTGTGCAGGAATTTAATTTTGAAAATCACATCGCGCAACTGGTGCCCGTTGGCTTGGATTATTACACCGAGGCAAAAAGAAATTCAGAGATCGAAGTGACGAGCGAGAACGAGCGCGAGAATCTTTCCGCCTGCGAAAAAGCGTACGGCGAAATTCAAGTCACCACGCAGGTGGTCGGCTTCAAAAAACTACGCTGGCTCACGTATGAAAATCTGGGGGAAGAACCGCTGGATATGCCTCCGTCTGAATTACAGACCACAGGCTATTGGATCTCGCTCTCCGAACAAACCGTTGTGCATCTGCGCG
The DNA here is from genome assembly GCA_017985935.1 of Anaerolineales bacterium. Lineage (GTDB taxonomy): Bacteria > Chloroflexota > Anaerolineae > Anaerolineales > Villigracilaceae > Villigracilis. The sequence continues at coordinate 62,925 of JAGNWT010000011.1, forward strand.
ACGCCGGGACATGGTCGAACGACCCGAACGATTATGGACCGAACTGGCAGAAGATCCGCGAAGCCGTCCGCAAACGGGATAGATTTCAATGTCAGGTATGCGGCGCGGTGGAGTCAGCCCGCGAGCACGATGTTCATCACAAGACGCCGTTCCGCGCTTTCACATCCATCGAAGAAGCCAACCGCATGGAAAATCTCACCACCCTCTGCCGCACCTGTCACCAGAAAGTGGAGCAGAACGTCCGCATCCGCAGCGGATTGGCAGGGCTGGGATTCGTACTGGGCAACCTCGCGCCGCTCTTCCTGATGTGCGATCCGCGCGACCTCGGCACGCACACCGACCCCGCATGGAAACCTGCCAACGGGCAGCCCTCCGTTGTGTTATACGACCTTGTCCCTGCAGGGATCGGCTTCAGCCAGAAATTATTTGAGATCCATGATGAGTTGATCGCCCGCGCGCTGGAACTGGTCAGCGAATGTTCCTGCGAAGACGGCTGTCCTTCGTGCGTGGGTCCCGGCGGCGAGAACGGCGCGGGCGGCAAAACCGAAACACTGGAGATCTTGAAAGAATTACAGCGGGCGGAATAAAAAA
>JAGNWT010000011.1:63615-66716 GCA_017985935.1 Anaerolineales bacterium
CTGGTCAGCGAATGTTCCTGCGAAGACGGCTGTCCTTCGTGCGTGGGTCCCGGCGGCGAGAACGGCGCGGGCGGCAAAACCGAAACACTGGAGATCTTGAAAGAATTACAGCGGGCGGAATAAAAAATAGCCACAAAGGCATGAAGTAAAAACAAAGTGCCTTTGTGGTTCAACGATAAGAATTTTATGCCAGAGAATTTATTTGCGGGGGAAATTATTTTCTGTGCAACACATTCAAGATCCACAACGATGTGCCCTGAATGACCAACGCGGTTAAGATCGCTGCGCCGAACGAAATGCCGAGACTTGTCTTTTCAATGAGCAGACTCAGTACGGTGAAAAATCCTGTGAAGGCGAACATCCCATACAGCAGTCCGCGTTGGACATGCGCCGCGGCGGCAGGACCTTGATTCCGATGGGCGAAGATCGTCAGGATGGTGACATATAACGGGATGGTGGTCAACAGCCCGGTCAGGCGCGGACCGATAAGCGGGGCAATGCCGGTTAGCAGGAGAATGAAACTCGTCCCAATAAAGATGCGGATGGGAATATCCCATTTGCCGGGCTGACTCTCACTTTCCTTTTCAACTTCATCGCGCGGCATAAGCCAAAGTCCAGCCGCAAGCGCGGCACACAAAAGAACAATGACAGGCACAAGAGGGAAGATGTGATTTTGCAGCAACGCCGTGCTGGTAGCAAAGACCAGCAGGCTGCCGGTAATGGCGACATACCAGCGAAAGCGGGTGGCGAGCCAGGAGTAGGTCAGCGCGTAAGCCACGAGCGAGAATCCGCCGCTCAACACACCAAGGGCGGCATTGGCGGCAAACGCCGCATCATGGCTGAGGGCGACAAAGAAGATGACAGGTCCGGATGTGAGCGGCATGCCCACGATCCAGCCGCTGACGGCGGGACCCCACTTGCGTCCTGCCAGACTCGCCGAGCCGATAATGACGGGGGCGAGGATCAACTTAAGCACAAGAATGTTCATCAGTTACACATCCAATAAATGGTCATGAGAATGGAAAAATCCGCAGCCATGTGACCCAGTACCGCCGCGAGCAACCCGCCGTCTTCACGCGTCATCTGCCGCCACAACCAGCCCGCCGACACCAGAATGCAAACAGCAAACACGACGGACGGGAACTGTACCCTGCCCCACAAAATGATGGCGTGATACATGGCAAAGACCGGGTCCATGAAAAATATTTTTTTCGTGTCACTGCCCAGCGCTCCGCGCCAGAAATATTCTTCCACAAATGGGTTGACCAATGAGAAGTAGGCAATGAACGCCGCCCACGAAGCGGAGTTCAGCCCAAGGTCTTGAAGCTGGGCGGGCAGATCATAAGTGATGCTGAAATGATCCCAAAGAAAGAACAGACCCACGCCGCTGGTACTGCAAAAAAGAACGCTGAATACAACCCACCCGGGATGACGGCTTTTGAATAGCAGCCCGACCGGCACGCTCGGACGAATATAAGCCAGCGCAAGAAAAATCGAAAGATGAAACCCGATCAGCGCCAACCAGGCATTCTGAAATAAAAATAATCCCGCCCACACAGCGAGATATGGAAGGATGGGCGCGAGCCATTTCTTGTTCATGAGATCAAAACAGGGAAGCGGTTTACGAGATCTCGGTGATGATGGTTTGCCTTGCGCCAGCAGACATCAACGCAGCCGCAACAGACTCCGCTGAAGCCTGCTCTGCCAGCGCGATCATGTTGCCGCCCCGCCCGCCGCCGCTGAGTTTCGCGCCAAGCGCGCCAGCCTTGCGGGCCGACTGCACAAGATGATCAAGCTCAGGGGAGGAAACCGTCAGCGATTGCAGGAGCGCATGGTTTTGATCCATGAGCTCACCGAGCAGTTCGGGCTTGCCGCTTTCGATGGAGCGCCGCGCGATCAAAGCGATCTGCGCGATCTCGTTGAAAATATTCTCAGTGAAGAACTGGTCACGAAGCCACAGGCGGCGCACGTCACCCACCGATTCTTTAGTGGGCGCGGAGATGCCTGTGTCGCCGATGACAATGGTGAATGGCTTACCCACGGTGAAAGTCTCGATGGGTTTGCCCTTAATGAAGTACACGGGTCTGGCGTAGGTGATGACGGTGTTGTCTATCCCCGAAGGCGTGCCATGATGAAGTTTTTCGATCTCGTACACCAACTCATTGACCTGCTCGTTGGTCAGCGGATACCCGACATGCGGCGCGAGCGCACGGATCAATGCCGCAGAGACCGCCGCGCCGGAGCCAAGCCCCGAAGCAACAGGAATGGTGGATGTGATGTTGATTTCAAGGTCGGGTGTTTGCGAGGTGCCGAAGAGTTGAAACAGTTTGAGAATAACAGAAGCGATCGGATGGGCGGGAGGGAGCGAATCCAGTTCGGCGTGCAGGTCAATGCCCGGAGCGTGGATGAATATCCCTGCGCGGGGAGAATCCACGACTTCGACATCCGCATGAACCTGTGTGACAGGAACAGCGAGCGCGGGGTGGTTATAGACCACAGCGTGTTCGCCAAAGAGGATGATCTTGCCGGGCGCAGACGCTTTCATGAAAGATAGAAAATGGCGAGAACGGTCAGTCCCCACAAAAGCATGGCAAGCTGAAACGGACGGTCAGACAGTAAAACTTCTTCGGGTGCGCCGCCTTCATGCTTGACTTCGATGAGATACATGTAGCGGAAGATGGCGTACACCACGAATGGAATGGTCAGCATCATGCTGTGGTTTTCCGGCAGGTTGGGCGCGGAGAAGGTATAAAGCGAGTAGGCAACGATGGTCGCGCCTGAAACGATCATGATGTACTGGTCGAGCAGAGGCAGAGTGTAGCCGTCCAGCACTTTGCGGTGTGAGCCCGCGCCGTGCGCAAGGAGCGCGAGTTCGGCGCGGCGTTTACCGAAGCCGAGGAACAGCGAGAGCAGGGTCATCACCACATACAGCCAGGGCGAGAATCGCTCCACGTCGATCAGTGTCACGCCCGCCCCCACACGCAGCACAAATCCCGCCGAGATGATGAGCACATCCACGATCGGCACATGCTTGAGCCATTTGGAGTAAGCGAGGTTGATGACAAAGTATCCGCCGATCACAGCCAGCAAAGACGGCGCGA
>JAGNWT010000075.1 GCA_017985935.1 Anaerolineales bacterium
GCGACGTTGTATTCCACCCGGTGCGGAGTCCATGTGCGTGCTTCGGTCTCGTAAATGGCGTAGGCGGCGCGTGGATCGCGGTCTCTGGGCTGACCGACCGATCCCGGGTTCAGGATCATCTTCGGCTGAAGGTCGAGCGTCGCGTCCACTTTGGTCTGGGCGTGAGTCACCTTGTCCAGTTTCTCATTGAGCGCAAAATAACTTTGGATGTGGGAATGTCCAACAAAGCACCACGGGGTGTCGAACGTTTCAAAGTTCAGGCGGGCGGTGAGCGCGTTCAAAATGTATTCCCACAACGGGTCGCGCGGACTGCCGTGGGCGATGGTGGCTTCTCCCACCACTTTTGTCTTGGAAGGCAGGGAGCGCAGAAAGTCGAGGTTGCCGGAGGTGATGACCTTCTCGTGGTAATACAGCGAACGGCGCGCATCCCCGTTGAAGGTTTCGAGCGGCATGCCGCCTGTCAGGGCGCCATCGTGATTGCCAAGCATGCAGACCAGGTTTTTGCGGTCGCGCATTTCCTCCACAACAGCATTTGGGTCGGGACCATACCCAACGAGGTCGCCAAGACACCAGGTTGCATCCACCTCTCCGGCGTGCTGAAATACGGCTTCGAGTGCGGTGAAATTTGCATGAATATCCGAGATGACTAAAATGCGCATGTTCACTCCAACAACCTTGAAATGTGTTCGATAATTCTTTCAGCCACCTCTGCCTTGCTCATAAGCGGCAATATTTCTTTTGTTCCGTTGGCAAATAAAAGCGTAACCCGATTCGTATCCACCGCAAAACCCGCATCATCGGAGGAGATATCGTTCGCGACGATGAAATCCAATTTCTTTGATTGTAACTTTTCAGAGGCGTTTTCGAGAAGGTCTCGACTTTCCGCTGCGAAACCCGCCGTGACCTTGAAGCGTATCTTTCCATCGGGCTGGCTGGATACTGTTCTAAGAATATCAGGCGCCGCTGTGAGCTCGATCTGCGGAATGCCATCGCGCTTTTTCATTTTATCCTTGGCAGTTGTCTTCGGTGTGAAGTCTGCCGCCGCCGCCGCCATCACCAGCGCATCTGCGGATTCTGCAAGCACGGCATCGAGCATCTCTTGCGCGCTGTTCACTTTGACCACGCGCGCGCCCACGGGCGGAGTCAATGCTGTGGGTGTGGTGATCAGGCAAACGTCTGCGCCTGAGTCGAGCGCCGCTTGCGCGAGGGCGTATCCCTGCTTGCCTGATGAATGATTGGTAATGACCCGCACTGGGTCGAGCGCTTCCTGAGTTCCGCCCGCGGTGACGACCACTTTCTTCCCTGCCAGTTTTCCATTTCTGCCGAGCACGATCCGCACCGCGCCAAGGATCTCGGCTGGCTCAGACATGCGTCCCGTGCCGACCAGCCCTGAGGCGAGGTGCCCGCTGGCAGGTCCGATCACGACCGCGCCCCGTTCCTTGAGCGTGGCGAGATTTTTCTGCGTGGCAGGGTGATCGAACATCCCGCCATCCATTGCGGGCGCGATCACCAGCGGACAGGTTGCCGCGAGCGCGGTGACCGTGAGCAAATTGTCGGCGAGTCCGTTCGCAAGTTTGGCGATGGTATCTGCCGTGCATGGAGCGATGAGCAGCAGGTCGGCGGTCTTGCCAAAGCTGACGTGAAGCACGTGCGCTTCGCTGCCCCACAGGTCTTTATCTGTGTAGGCGCGGCGCCCCGTGACGGATTGAAAGGTGAGCGGTGTAACGAACTTTTCCCCCGCGGCGGTCAGGATCACATCCACTTGCGCGCCAGCCTGTGCCAATTTGGAAGCAATTTCGGCGGCTTTATAGCCAGCAATGGAACCCGTTACGCCAAGTAGAATGTGTTTACCAGATAAGATGGACATACAGTGTCATTATACTTCCAGTTCAGGGCAAGGAATGACGCACTGACTTTTATGCGTTGGTAAAGCCATTTTTTTCATCACGAAGACTCTACACCTGCCTTGGTGTCTTCGTGACTTTGTGGTTAGCCGAACATGGCTTCGAGTGCGATCCCCGCTTCGTCCCGCCAGCAGGTGTAGTTGTGTCCGCCGCTGAACTCACGGTAGGTGACGTTGTATCCGTTCTCGCGCAGGATGGGCTGCAATCGGCGGTTGTCTTCCAACAGCCAGTCGAAGTGACCGATGTCCATCCAGATTTTCAGGTCGCGCGCCTGCCCCGCGCGGATCAGGTCCACAGCCGAAAAATCACGCCCCTCAGATTCGAATACGCCCGATTGACTGATGACCTTGCCAAAAGTCTCAGACATCCTCAGCCCCGTGTACATGGACATCAACCCGCCAAAGGATGCGCCCATCACGCCGAACGCGCCGCGCTGGTCTTTCACATCCACCAGATTTAATTTCTTGCGTGCCAGCGGCAGGATGATATTGTCCAGCCACATGATGGTCGCATCGGAGCAGGCGTATTCCACGCCGCGATACTCTTCGCCGTTTGACAGGAATGCCATCGCGATGGGTTGGATCTTTTTTTCGTGGATCAGGTTATCCACGATGATATTTAATTTTGCGCGCTCCAAATAATCTGCGCCGTCATAAACGACCAGCAAAGGCACAGGACCCTTCACAGGCGGGCGGTAGAAATAAATTTCCCGCGAGCCGTCATCTGCCAGCATCCAGGTGTCCACCGTGTGACGAGTCACCTTTCCGCTTGGCACCTTCTTTTTGCGGATCGCCAACCCGGTGGGGAAGTGTTCGGGCATGTAGAAAAAATGGTTGTAATTTCCCACGCCGTTATAAACACTCTCCGGATTGAGCGGGTCTGCGATCCTTTTTTCGGTGTGTGGCTCGTAAAAGGCGTATTCGAGATATGACGCGGCGGGCAGTTCCATTGAGAACGCCCAGAGATTCTTTTCCACGCGAATCATCTTTTGCGGGTGGTCTTCCCAGCCGTGCATGTCACTGATGACCTTCGGCGCGGTCTTGCCGTTCCAGTAAAGCGTTGCTTTATTTCCTTCAATGACGGGGTTTTTCATAGATCTGTTCTTTCGACGCCGCTAAATTGCAAAATAAAATCCGCCCCGTAGACTTTGCTTGGGGTTTGGAAACCAGGCTTGAGGTCCAAAGAAATGATGCGCTTCATAATTTCTACTGAAGTGAGCGCGGTCAGATAATACGCTTCGGGAGTTTTCAACTTAGCGCGGACGGTCTGCCTGCCATCGGTCACTTCCGCGATCAGCAGGCTGAATCCGTTTTCGTTTTGCGCGCGCGAAGGTCCAGCCACCAGAGTTTTTCCGATCAGCCACTTGATGAAATTTTTGACGGGTCGCAGATAAAGCACAAAACCAAAGTAGCGGGTCAGTTTCATGGTCTGAATCATCGGCGCGGGGAAGCTCATGTAGGTTGTGATATTGGGAATGCCCGTGCTGTGATACCCCGTGCTGACATCGCCCCAGCCAACCGAGATGACACGCGTCGGCACGCGCCCGAAGTCGATATATTTGCTGTCCCACACATTCGGCACGCTGACGATCTTTCCGTCGCGGCGGATGCGCCCTGCGCGGTGACTGTTCTCGATGCCCGAGCGAGCCGTGCCGCGTGAGATTCCGCTGCCGATGCTTTTGATATAAAGTTCAAGATGGGTCGCGCCTGGCAGTTTGCTTGCTGCGTGCGCGATCAAACAATCTGAAGGGACGACATCGAATCCGCCGCCGGGCAGAAGCATCACGCCTGCCGCTTTTGCTTTTTCATCCATCAACGCCAGCGCTTCAAAGCCTTCGATCTCACCGCTGATGTCCACATAATGACGCCCGGTGCGGATGCACGCCTCAGCCATCTGCCGAAATGTCAGCACGAACGGACCCGCGCAATGCAGCACCGCATCCACTTCCATCAGCGCCGCATCGAGCGCGGCGGCATCTTCCACTTTGAAGGCGCGATATTCCAGACCGAATTTTTCTGCCTGCGCCCGCACTTGAGTTTCATCCCGCCCTGCAAGCAAAGGCTTCAAGCCCGCCTTCACCGCCTGTTCCACGATCAAACTTCCCGTATACCCATAAGATCCATACACCATAAAATTTTTCATGACCGCTCCGTCCAGACAGGGTTTGCATATTTTTCTTGTACCAATTCTTCAGCTCTTGCGGATTCGGATCGGGATAATTCTCCACGCTCAAAGCGGATTCCCAACTGCGCTTCGAATCCTTTAACGAAGGATTGGGCTGCTGTTTCCCAATCTGTTTTCACGCCGATAATGGATTCGACGGTCGTGGCGCGCGCCAGTAATCTTTGCGCCGCATTCTCTCGTGCTGCTTCATCTTTGAACTTCAACGCCTCGCAGATTCGAGTCAGGTCGCCTGTTAATGGAAGTGAACCATGTTGCAGCACGCCTTCCTTCTTACGCGCCTGCGCCGAACCAATGAGCTTCTTCCCTTCCACAGTGATCTCGTAAGTGGAAGGAACTTCAAAGCAAACCGGGTTCAGGTTTAAGGTTGCGGGTTCGGTGATGTGTTCTTTCATTTCAACGGGCAAACCCAATTTCCGAATCGCAAACAACAAAGCCTGTGCCAGTCGGTTATAGGATTCAAGCACGCCGCCCGCAAGGATGGGTTCTTCAGCGGAGCCTGTCACAGAGTAGGTCAATTCATCCGTATGCAGGATCGCCCGTCCCCCCGTCACGCGGCGGACGACTTCCCAGCCATGAGCCTTGACCCGTTCCATATCCACATCCGCAAAAGATTGGGCGTGACCGAGCGACAGGCAGGGCGGATTCCACGAGTACAGCCGCAGTGTGGGAATCGACTCGCCGCGATGGATATGCTCGAGGATGGATTCGTCCACTGCCATGTTCCACGCACCAGAGGATGGGGGAGTGTGTAAAAGTCGCCAGTTCATATTGAGTTTAACGTTTAACGTTCAACGTTAAATTTCTCCAACTCTTGCATGGCTTGTGCTTCGACCTCGGGGGAAACCCCTTCCAGCGGCGGGCGGACTGCCCACCTGGGAAATTCGTAATATTTATGAAGCAAGGCTTTCAAAATAGGCGGGAAGGGCAGATATTTCTCAAGAATGTGCCTTTGTTCTGTAGCGCGTTTTTGAGCTTCGCTTGGGTCTTTGCCTTCCTGAAACAGATCCCAAACTTCGCGCAAGTCTTCAGAGATGAGGTTCGCCGCGGCGGTGATCGCTCCCTGCGCGTGATTTTCCAGCGCGTGGTGCAGGTGCGAATCCGTGCCATTGAGGACGAGCATGTCTTTTCCGAATCTTTGACCGACAGATGCGGAGAAAGATTCGTCGTGCGAAGAATCTTTGATGCCCGCGAATTGATTCGGGAATGCCGCCTTCAATCTCGCAAGCAGGTCTAATGAAAAGCCGATCCCTGCTGCGCTGGGGATGTGATAGCCGAGCAGATATTTATTGGATGGCACAGATTTTGTGATCAGCTCGCTGAACCAATTGAATAATCCGTCGTCGCTTGCCTTGCGGAAGTAATACGGCGGCAAGACGACCACGCCGTCGAAGCCGAGGTCAAATGCCAGTTTGGTCAAGTCGATCGATTCGCTGAGACTCGGCGTGCCTGTCCCTGCCAGCAATTTGAAGCCGGGAATTTGCTGTCGGTACACCCGCACTGAGCGCATCAGAACTTCGCGTTCCTTGGGTGAAAAGGATGGTCCCTCGCCTGTGGTGCCAAAGAACAGCGCGCCGTGGCATCCACGAGAGGCGAGAAAGCGCAAGTAAACAGGGATCGATTCCAGGTCGAGGAGTGACCCGGGTTTGTCCCCAGTTGGGGAAACTTCGCGAATGGGAGTTACTGCCGCAGCGTAAACTCCGGCCAAGGGATGCAGGTCTGTCATGGTCACTCTTTCTCTTGAATGAACTTTCGGGCGGCCTCTTCCGGGGGCAGAAGTTCCTGCCCCTCTTCGGAGGAAAGGTAATGTTGATGGTCGAGCGTCCACAGATACAGGTCGCCTTCGGTGCGTCCTTTGAAGTCCTTAAGGATCTTGCTGCTGCGGATGATCTCCACGATGGGCAGGTACACGGTGTCGTACCAATGCGCCACCGCCTCTTCTTCAGAGATGTCGCGCTTCAGATCCAATCCCATAAAGTAGCGATGTACCGCGATGTGTTCAAGCATACGTTCAAAACCGTCTGGGATGGTGGTCTTGATGTTCGCATCCGGGCGGATGTGGTCCAGCGCTGTGCGTTCAAGGAAGTGTACCTTTGCGCCGAGGATCTTCAGGTCTTCAGGTTTGATGTTGGGGGTGATGTTCACGCGTGTGGCGCATTCGCGGATCTCCGCTTCGATGAAGAGCTGTCCCTGCTCACGGGCGACCGAAACGCGGTGATGTCCATCCACCACGAAATAAACTTCGCCGACCTTGTACAGCACGACCGGAGGCAGATCGATCTCTTGATAGAAAGCCCGGTCAACCTTTTGCCAGCGAGTGGCAAGCTGATCATCCTTTGGAAGAAAAGCCCGGTCGAATTCGTGGTAGCGGTTCAAACTCCCCGCGATCTGATCCACGCGAATGGTTTTTACTCCCCGATAGATGGGACCGCCGATGTGCAGGTTTTCCTTGATCTCGTCGTAGGAAAGCAGGGTGGTGGGTCTGCCTGAAAAGACAGACAAGACCTGGTTGATAAAGGATTTGAAGCGCGCCTTGCTAAAATCTGCGCGTACGCGTTGGGAAAGTTCGTCAGACATGGTTTCTCTCGTTAATGGCTTACTTCGATCGTTTTATATGGATACACATTTACGACCCTTGTGAGCCCGATCGTTGTTTCAGGGCTGGTGAGGTTCTGTTTGTAAAAATGAGTATGTCCGTGAAAAACATAGCGCGGCTGGGCGAAGCGTATCAGCCAGTTGATGGCTTTCAACCCATTGTGTGCCAGATCCGAGTCGTCATGGATGCCAAAGGGCGGCGAGTGGGTGATGAGGATGTCGAGCGCGCGACCGTATTGCATGCGATTGATGATCAGCCTGGGGAGCATGGTGTACGCCCGCTGAAAAGCCGCCGCCTGGGTGTATTGGTTGATCCCGTCGGGTCGATATTGGATCGACCCCCCAAAACCGCCGATCAAAAATTTTTTGTGACGGATGATCCTCAGGTCCAGGTTAAGACCGCCTTCGGCCTGGGCTTGCGCCGCTTTGGGGTCGTGGTTGCCAGGCACATAAAGCATTGGCATGTTCAACATGGTCACCAGATATTCAAGGTACGCGTAGGGAAGGTCGCCGCAGCCGAGGATCAGTTCCACATCATGGAAATGCCCATTGGTTGTGAGTGTGTACATGCGCTCGATGATCTGGTCGCTGATGGCTAGGATCTTCACGGTCAGTGCATTTTGCCGTAGAAAGTAAATCCATGCAAGTGCCTCACATACAAAACTGCAATTGTCTGGTATTTGCAATTCACCTCACAGCACACTATAATTCAAAGAATTAGCGTCGTTACGCAGGAGACTGTTCTGGAAACAAGAAGCATCACTTCCCCAATCGGACCGGGTTCAGAAGATAATTCCCGTCCCCGCCAACAATTGCAGTCTGGCATTACGCTGGTCAACCGATACAACATTCAGGATGTGATCGGGGTCGGCGGCATGGGCTCGGTTTACCGCGCCCGTGACCTGCATTTTCCCAACGTGGTGAAACTGGTGGCGGTCAAGGAGATGATCAACTCCGCTCCAGACCCGCTTGTGCGCCAGACCATCGTACAGAACTTTGAGCGCGAGGCGAACATGCTCGCCACGCTTCATCACCCTGCCATCCCCCGAATTTACGATTACTTCACTCAGGATGACCGATCGTACCTTGTGCTGGAATTTGTCCACGGCAAGGATCTGGAAACAGTGATCGCCGATGCGAACGGCTTCCTGCCTGAAGATCAGGTCATCAGTTGGGCGATTCAATTGTGTGATGTGTTGGAATACTTGCACGCGCACAAGCCCGACCCCATCATCTTCCGTGATATGAAACCATCCAATGTGATGATCAATCACAATGGGGATGTGGTGCTGGTGGACTTTGGCATCGCGAAGACTTTCCAGACCGGGCAGAAGGGGACGATGATCGGCACTGAAGGATACTCGCCTCCCGAGCAATATCGCGGCGAGGCCACGCCCCTGGCAGATGTTTATTCTTTGGGCGCGACCCTCCATCACTCGCTTTCACGGCGTGACCCGCGGCTTGAGCCGCCATTCTCTTTTGCTGAGCGCCCGCTGCGCCGAATTAATCAGAACATTTCGGTTGAGATCGAGACGGTGGTCAATACCGCGTTGCAATATAACCCCACCGACCGCTTCCCAAGTGCCAAGGCAATGAAAGAAGCCTTGATGAATGTTGCGCGTAAGACCGGCGCGTTGGGCAAGATCACCTCTGCGTTGCCGGTGGCTAGCAGCGGGATCAAACCACTCTGGTCGTTCAAGTGCGAGGATGAGATCCGCGGAGCGCCCGTTCTTAATCAGGGCATGCTGTTCATTGGATGTTATGACAACAACTTGTATGCTTTGAACGCCGCAGACGGACAATTCCAATGGAAGTATGCTGCCGAAGGCGGCATTGTTACTCGTCCGCTGGTGTCTGATGGCACAGTGTACTTTGGGTCGGCAGATAAAAATCTGCATGCGGTCAGCGAGCGCACAGGCAAGGTCGTATGGACCTACGCAACGGAAGGGCGCATCTATTCCTCGCCGCGGATGGCAGAAGGGCATCTCTTCTTTGGTTCTGAAGACCGTGACCTGCACGCGGTGAATGTCAATAGCGGTCGCCCGATCTGGAAGTTCTCCACGGACGGCGAAATATTCTCATCCCCCTGGATCGCAAACGACCTGATCTATTTTGGCAATGAGAGCGGAACATTCTTTTCCGTTGATTTTCGTGGAGCCATGAAGTGGCGTTTCCAGGCCAAGCGGGCGATCACTTCTTCACCTGTAGGCAAGGGGCAGGTCATTAATATCTCATCAGTAGACGGCACGCTCTACGCGTTGGATGCAAAGAACGGCTGGCCCATTTGGAAGTTCCGCCTGGGCAAGGCCTCTGTATCCTCCCCGGCGATCGCGGATGAATTTGTTTTTGTAGGCGCAGCGGATGGTTTCATCTATTGCGTCGATGGACGCACCGCCAAGGAAGTATGGCGTTTCCGCACCGATAATCAGGTCAGCAGCTCGCCTGTCATTTACAAAGATTCCATCTACTGCGGTTCAGTGGATGGAAGCATGTATTGTCTTGAGTATCGCACGGGACGTTTGCGTTGGAAGTTCCAATCTCAGGCGGCCATTACGGGTTCACCGATCGTTTTCGATGACATTGTATACTTCGGTTCGACCGATCATCATATTTATGCTTTGTTCGCTTAATAAAAGGAGCTCCTGTGGCTGATTTCTTCAGAAAAATGTTCGGATCCAAAAAAAGTGAAGCTGAAAAACCAACGAACCAGCTTGACATGGCCACCACTGCGCCTCTTTCAGACCAGCAGATCAGCTCCATCATCGGCAGCCAGACTCCAAAGTATGAAATGCGGCAGTTGGTCGCCAGCGTGGGTCAATCGGTGGGGAAGCAGCGCGAACATAATGAAGACAGTCTGTTGGCAGTCACCACCACCATTTCGGGCAGCACTGAAAGCATCCCATTTGGTTTGTACGTTGTCGCCGATGGAATGGGCGGACATCAATTTGGCGAAGTCGCCAGCAACGCCGCCGTGCGCATCATGGGCGGGAACATCATGAAGAAGTTCCATTCCTATCTCTTTAATCTGCCGACACAGACCCTTCAAGAGTCTTTGCAAGAGTTGATGGAGATCTCGATCTCCGAGGCTCACCAATATGTTCAGCGTGAAGCGCCGGGCAGCGGAACCACCGTCACCGCAGCGCTTGTTCTTGGACAGCAGGTGACCATTGCCCATGTGGGCGACAGCCGTGCCTACGCTGTCTATCCCGATGGAAGGGTTGATCCGATCACACGCGACCATTCACTGGTCAAACGGCTGGAAGAGCTCGGACACCTCAGCAAGGATGAGGCGGCGAACTTCCCGCACCGCAATGTATTGATTCGCGCCCTCGGTCAGGGCGAAGCGCTTGAAGCCGATATTTTCACGATTCCCTTCCCGCAGTCCGGGTATCTTATGATCTGTAGTGACGGACTTTGGGGTGTGATCGACGAGAAGGATATTTTCCGTTCCATCGCCGATGCTCCCAATTTGCATCGAGCCTGCCAAAGCATGGTGGAAGCGGCAAACGCCGCAGGCGGGCCTGATAACATCACTGTGGTCCTCGCGCAAATGATCGGGTAATGGATGACATCTCAGAAGCCGGATTACTATTCCATCCTCGGAGTCTTCCGCAACGCATCGCAGGAGGAAATTAAATCCGCTTACTTCGAAGCAGCCCAAAAACTTCACCCAGATAAAAATCTTGCCCCGGGGGAAACCGAGCTATTTTTGCAGGTACAGCAGGCTTATGAGGTTCTTTCAAACCCCAAGCGGCGTAACCTCTACGACGCCACCCTGCCGCCTGACATTGGTGAGATCTCGGTCATAAAGAGCAAAATTCACTATAGCCGTCCAAATCTTGTTAACCTGCAAGAGGAACAACTTCTATATGTTCTCGCGGAATTTAGTCCGCGTGAACTTGTCGATCAGCTCCCGACCCCGCCGTTAAACATCTGCCTGATCTTGGATCGATCCACATCCATGCAGGGTGAGAAGATGGATATGGTGAAAGCGACAGCCGTTCAGTTACTGCGCGGGCTTCGCCCCGAAGACATGCTGAGCGTGATCGCGTTCAGCGATCGTTCCGAGGTCATCATTTCAGCATCCATGAATGCTGATCGAAAAGAACAGGAATATCGGATCCAAAAGATACATACCTCAGGCGGGACCGAGATCTTCAATGGGCTGAGCGCAGGGATGCGCGAGATCCGCCGCACCATGAGCCCGTCGCGAGTCAGCCATATTATCTTGCTTACTGATGGGCAGACCTATGGAGATGAGCAATCCTGCCTTTCTCTCGCGGACGAAGCTGCGCGTTTGAACATTGGTATTACCGGCATGGGAATTGGCCATGAGTGGAACGATATATTTTTGGATGCACTCGCCAGCCGGACAGGCGGCTCATCCGCTTATATCTCCAAGCCCAAAGACATTCAACGATTGTTAATGGAAAAATTCAAGGCGCTTGCCAGCATTTATGCAGACGATGTCGTTCTGGATTTCAACCTGGACGCCCATGTGGAACTCAAATATGCCTTTCGGTTGCAGCCCGAAGGCGGCGCGCTGGAATTGAAATCCCCATTACATTTGGGTCCGATCCTCAGGGATCAGCCTTTGCACATTCTTTTCGAATTTGTTGTTAATGCCGATGCACTGACAAGGGAGGATTTGGTTTTGTTGAATGGCACGCTCAAAGTGCTTATGACGGCCCGCTCCACGCCTGTGTTGCCGATCCGTGTCAGGTTTGAACGGGATGTTGAAGAAGTGCCATCTGTGGAGCCTCCGCCTGCGCAGATACTAAGCGCGCTCTCCCGCCTGACCTTATATCGAATGCAGGAAAGGGCCCGCACTTCTGCAGACAATGGCGATTACGATGCGGCGGCGCGCAACCTGCACAACCTGGCAACGCATCTGCTGGCGCAGGGAGAGCATTCACTGGCTAAGACAGCCTTGTTTGAAGCGGATAATCTGGAGCGTGCGCATACCTGGAGCGAAGGCGGCACCAAGGATATTAAATACAATACACGCGCGCTTTTATTAAGTGGCAAGAAGGAGAAAGGTTCATGATCCTCTGTTCCAATTGCAAACATGCCAATATGACCGGAGCCATATTTTGTTCGGAGTGCGGCTCCCAACTGATCGGCAAGGATGCGCTTACCACCCAGACGATAATCACCGACCGCTTGAAGACCGGTCCCACGAAAGTTGATGACTCGTATCAGGCGTTCGATGGCAGCGATGCATGGGGAAGCCTGCATTTGTTGGATACCGGGCAGGTCCTTCCACTTTCCACTCGTAATGAATTTACCCTCGGGCGCGTCAGTGAAGGGCAGCCGATCATGCCCGACATTGACCTTTCCGCATATCAGGCTTATGCCGCGGGTGTGTCCCGCCTGCACGCGATCATTAAGCGCGAGGGTCCACGCCTGGTCTTCATGGACCTTGGCTCTGCCAACGGAACCTTCATCAATGGCAAGCGTCTTGCTCCCAATGTGGAGCAGGAAGTGAAGCACGGTGATATTCTGGCCTTGGGAAAATTAAAGATCCAAATTTTGATCAAGAACGCATAAAGGAGTATAGATCATGGCTTATACAGTGATCCTGCATGTTTCCGGAGAATCATCCATTGCGGGCGAGGTGGATGAACTCCCCAAACCCGCCGATACCATTATTATTGTCTCAAACCCGCGTCAGAAAGACGGCAAGGATCTGCATTATATTGATAATAATGTAGTGAAGGTCATCTGGCCGCTGGCCAGAGTGAGTTTTATTGAGATCCTTGAGAACGCAGAGGAAGAAAAGATCATTGGTTTTGTGAGGGAATAAAATGCCTGAAAATGTTGAAC
The DNA here is from genome assembly GCA_017985935.1 of Anaerolineales bacterium. GTDB lineage: Bacteria > Chloroflexota > Anaerolineae > Anaerolineales > Villigracilaceae > Villigracilis. The sequence continues at coordinate 12,507 of JAGNWT010000075.1, forward strand.
GCCGACGTATTCTTGTAGTGGATGATGAAGAGCGCATGGTGCGCTTCATCCGCATGAACCTGGAGCATGATGGCTTTCAAGTGAGCGAAGCTTTTAATGGCAAGCAGGCTATTCAAAAGCTGCGCGATGTGACGCCCGATCTGATCCTGTTGGATGTGATGATGCCCGATCTGGATGGCTTCGAGGTGCTGGAAACCGTCCGCGAGATCACCAATGTGCCGGTCATCATGCTGACCGCCAAAGGGGAAGAGGATGACCGCGTCCGCGGGCTTGAGAAAGGTGCGGATGATTACGTCACCAAGCCGTTCAGTCCGCGCGAATTGGTCAGCCGTGTTAAAGCCGTCTTGCGCCGAACCGAAGGCGCCACAGGGTCGATGCATGGGTTGCTCGAGATCGACAAACGCCTGAAGATCGATTTTGACCGCCGCGAGATCTGGCTCGAAGGCAAGCTTGTAAAACTTCGCCCCACCGAGTACCGTTTGCTCTTCCATCTTGTTCAGAATTCCGGCTGGGTGGTCTCGCACGATCAATTGCTGCAAAAGGTCTGGGGCTATGAATATCGCGATGAGCCTCACTATGTTCGCCTGTACATCAATTACCTGCGCCAGAAGCTGGAGAAAGACCCGGCCGACCCAAAATACATCCTGACCGAGCGGGGAGTGGGTTACCGCTTTGTGGATTTCAAACGCAGTAAAGAGTGAAAATGTCCGAACAGAAACCCGATACCAACCTTGTTAAATTTGGAAAACTGTTCGCAGTCTGTGTCACTTGCATTGCCATCATCTATGGCGTTGTGACTCTCGTCGGTTATCTCAGTTCGTAAAAAAATTCTAACAAAATGAAAATGGAACGCTTGCGTTTTTTTAACGCAGGCGTTTTAAATTAAGGGCGTACGTTCAAATCAACCAAACCAAAAGGAGGTACCTATGTCAAACTTAATTCGTTGGGAACCCGCTCGTGAAATGATGACCTTGCGTGATGCCATGGATCGCCTCTTCGACGATGCCTTCACACGCCCGCTTCGTCTGAGCGACAATCAGTGGTCCATCCCCGCTGTCGATATGTATCAGACCGATAACGATATCGTGGTGAAGGCTGCCCTGCCCGGCATCAAGGCTGAGGAAGTGCAGATCAATGTCACAGGCGATCTGCTGACGATCAAGGGCGAAGTCAAGCAAAAGGAAGAGGTCAAGGAGAAGGCGTATCACCTGCGCGAGCAGCGTTGGGGCGCGTTCGAACGGACTCTTGCTTTGCCCACCGATGTGGTCGCAGATAAGGCCAAAGCCGAGTTCGATAACGGCGTTCTGGTCATCACGCTCCCCAAGGCGGAAGCGGTAAAGCCCAAGACCATCTCGATCAAGACCAGATAAGTCACAGTCCAAATAAAAAGAGTTGAACCGATCGGTTCAACTCTTTTTATTTTCCAGAAAGGCTTTCAGATTTTGAAATGAAATGCGGTGGGATTCTTGAGCCTGTTTGAAGGAATAATCAAATAACAGGGCGGGCGCGTGCATCACATAAGACTCTTTCAGGATTACGCCATCTTCGCGTGGACTGACCTGCATGAGGCTTTCGATCTTCATCCACGACGAAGGGATTGCGATCAGTCGGGCGTGGTCTTCAGCGACCTCGATCACATCCACCCTGTACTTGAGCTTGAACTTGAACGGCCCCCATTTCAGGCTGTCTGTGATGATGTACCTCTTCAATGCTCCATCTGAAGGCGGCACTTCATCAACTTTGATGATAAGCGGATGGATCGAGAGACTCTGTTTCATGTCCGTGACCGCCTGAAGGACAGTTCGGACATCAGAGCGGATAAATATCTCATGCTCAAAACTTTTTTGTGTCATGCAGGCGATTATACTTGACGAGTTGCAGGCAAACCTCTCTGGAGATATCCCCATGGACATATCATCGAACCATCAGTCTTTGCGCATCAACCCCGACCGGATGCTTGATTCGTTCAACCAGTTGGCATCTTTCGGCGCGACAGGGGATGGCGGAGTGAACCGACCCACTTTCAGCGAGGCGCATCTCGCTGCTCGCAAGTGGTTCCGAGCGCAGATCGAAAGTTCCAGCTTGGAATTCCGCAGTGATGGCGCAGGGAATCATTCAGCCTTTCTGCCCAGTCAACTTTCAAACGTTCAAACATTATTATTTGGCTCTCACCTTGACTCTGTTCCCAAAGGCGGGCGGTTCGACGGCGCTCTCGGTGTGATGGCAGCGCTTGAAGTGTTGAGAACTGTTCGAGAAAACAGAATCAGTTTGAAGTTAAATCTTGAGGCGATCGACTTTACAGATGAAGAAGGTACACATTTGAGTCTGTTTGGGAGCAGTGCGCTGTCCGGGCATCTGTATCTAGAAGACTTGAAGAACCCATATAGCGGGCGTGAAAACTTTTCAGCAGGGCTGGCGCGTGCAGGCTTGACCGAACAAGGGTTGCTGCAAGCCGCGCGGAATAAAGAATCGTTGGCAGGATACCTGGAGTTGCACATCGAGCAGGGCAAGCGATTGGAGCGCGCAGGCATCAACGTTGGAATTGTCTCTGCGATCGTTGGGTATGGCTCGTATCGCATGAGCTACATCGGGCGCGCCGACCACGCGGGCTCGGCAACGATGGAAGACCGGCTGGATGCAGGGCAGGGCGTGTCTGCGTTCATTTTGGAAACGCGTCAAGCCGTGATGCGCGACTTTCCGAATTGCGTCGCGAATGTCGGCAAGATCGAGTTTGCGCCTGGGGCATCGAACATCGTGCCTGCCCGCGCAGACTTTTTACTGGAGTTCCGCTCGCCTGATGAAGATCAACTGGCAGAGTTGGATTCAACGTTGATGAAGCTCGCTCAACAAAAAGCGGAGCAATTCGGTTTGCAACTGACCGCAGAGCCGCTGGCAAAACATGCTCCGAATTTAATGAGCGCAGATATTCAATCCGCTTTCAAGAGTTCGTGTGATGTGCTGGGGCTTTCGAGCACGGTGCTTGCTTCCGGCGCGATCCATGATGCGCAATCGCTGGTGGACGTTTGCCCCATCGGCATGATCTTTGTCCCTTCTGTGGATGGAGCCAGTCATGCTCCGCGTGAATTCACCAAATGGGATGACTGTGTGAACGGCGCGAACGTGTTGCTGCAAACCGTTTTGAAATTATCTGCGGAGTAAAATACAGCCATGAAAAACTTTGACCCAAAATATAACGACATCCCGAAGACCGAGATCCACTGTCATCTTGAAGGCGCGATCCGCACGCAGACCATCATTGACATTGCGCGTGAATACAATTTGAGTCTGCCTTCCTTCGTCGCCAGCGAATTGGATGCGCATGTCAAGGTCTATGATCAGTTGCAGAGTTTGGAGGCGGTGCTCGAAGCTTTTGGGATCTTCCAGAACAGCATCACATCACCGGCTGTTTTTGAGCGCATCGCATGGGAGCTATTCGAAGATTCGGCGAAGCAAAACATCAGGTTGTTTGAAGTGCGCTTCTCACCCGATTGGGCCTTCCACGGTCACAATGTAGATTGGGATGCCTGCCTTGAAGGCTTGTTGAGGGCGAAAGCGCGAGCCGAAAAAGAATTTGACATGGCGATTGGCATCATCGCCATTACCTCGCGCGGCATGGGCGCGGAGTCTTGCGTCAAAACCGTGGATTGGGCGATCCGTCATCGTCAGCACATTCAAGCCGTTGACCTTGCCGATGGGGAGATGCTTTACCCAATGCAGGATTTTGTGAAGCCGATCCTGAAAGCCAAGGATGCGGGGTTGAAGGTTACCGTCCATACGGGGGAGGACACGCCCGCTTCCTATGTCAGGGAGACCATCCGCGCCTTCCAGCCCGACCGCATCGGGCACGGCATTCACAGCATTGAAGACATGAGCGTGGTCGATCTGCTGCGCGAGCGTGGCATCACCCTTGAAGTCAACCCGTGGAGCAACTACCTGACCAATTCCGTAAAAACCATTGAGGAGCATCCACTCAAAAAACTGTTCGACCTCGGCGTGCGTGTAACCATTAATTCCGATGACCCCGAGGTTTTGGAAACCAATGTCAACAATGAATATCGCATTGCCCATGAGATTTTGGGCATGAGCCTGGAAGATATCGCCGCTTGTAACCGCTTTGCCTTTGAATCTTCATTTATTGAAGACGACGCCAAACAGCGAATATGGGATAAGTATTTTTAAAGATACCCCGAATCCAAATTGACCGAATCGAAACCCTTAGGGTATAATTTCGCGCCACTAACTGACAAGCCAGATCCCAAAAGCGGGACTTGCAATCATCTTTACAAAGGAAGTATTTTCGAATGACCAAAAGAACCTATCAGCCCAAGATTCGCCGCCGTGTGCGTGTGCACGGCTTCCGAAGCCGCATGTCCACGGCCGACGGCCGTAACGTGCTCAAGCGCCGCCGTCTGCGCGGTCGCTACAAATTAACTGTGACCGCCAACGAACACGTCAAGAAGACACGTTGGTAGATCTCTGCGTTTTCTAACGCGCAGAGATTCACTTAGAGGCACGGGTGCAGAGCAGATTTCGCCTGACCCGATCTGAAGATTTCAAGCGGGTGCGGCGCATTGGCAAGTCTTATGCCCACCCGCTTGTTGTGTTAGTTGTACAGGCTGGTGGATCATCCTCCCATGTGCGTGTGGGTGTCATTGCCGGTAAGACGACAGGCACCGCAGTTTTTCGTAACCGCGCCAAGCGACTATTACGCGAGGCGTTGCGACCCAGATTGAAATCTTTCCCTTCCGGTCTGGACTTGATCTTGATCGCCCGTCCGCCATTAGCCACCGCCTCCCTTGAAGAAACCCGCGCTGCGTTGACAAATCTTTTTCGACGCGCTCAAATCCTCCCTGCGGATGAATCCTGACGAAGAATTCCATTTACACGATTATTCCAGCGAACCGCGTTTGCGTGACATGCCGCGGACACTGGTCAATTGGCCGCGCATTGCTGTGCTGGCCTTGATTCGTTTATATCAAATGGTGATCTCACCGGGTCTACCCGCGAACACCTGCCGCTTTTACCCATCCTGCTCACATTACGGCTATCAGGCTGTTTACAAATACGGCGCTCTAAAGGGCTCGTTCATGGCGGTTTGGCGTGTATTGCGCTGCAATCCGTTCAACCCCGGCGGATACGACCCCGTTCCCTAGCATTATTTCTGCAGCAGCATATTTGCTGTTGCGTTCGATAGGAGAAGGTTCCAACTTGAAAACAAAAAAATTGATATTGGTCACGTTAATTGCGCTGGGCGCATTGGTCATGAGTGCGTGCTCAGGGAGCCGTACGGTTTCCAATAACTGGCACGGACTTGCCGCAGATGCCGAGCGAGCTTATCTCTCCAACAGCTCCTTCATCTACGCTGTGGATCTGAAAAATGGAAATGAAGTCTGGCGCTATCCCGCGGAAGCCGATAGTAAACTCCTGTTCTATTCCACACCGGTCCTCACCGCCGACGGGCAATTGTTGGTCGGCAGCGCAGGCACGAACCATCCCTTCCTCAGCCTTGACCCCGCCACCGGAAAAGAGAAGTGGGTTGAATCCTTCACCAAGGCCAAAGGTGCGTGGCTGGCTTCCCCTTTGATCTTTAATGAAACCATTTACGCCCCCAACACAGACGGTTTTGTCTATGTCCTTGATATGAACGGACAGGAAGCGGCCGATCCGATCGAACTGGGCGGCGCGCTCTGGTCTGCTCCTGCCACGGATGGAAAATATCTTTATATTTCATCCCTCGATCATCACTTGCACATCATCAACCCCGCGGATGGAAGT